>JAWVGK010000001.1:0-12664 GCA_033855155.1 Solirubrobacteraceae bacterium
CTACAGGTTCCCGCGAAGCGCCTGCTCGCGCTCGATCGCCTCGAACAGCGCCTTGAAGTTGCCCTCGCCGAAGCCGCGTGCGCCGTGGCGCTCGATGATCTCGAAGAAGATCGTCGGCCGGTCGCCGAGCGGCTTCGCGAAGATCTGCAGCAGGTAGCCCTCGTCGTCGCGGTCGACGAGGATGCCCAGGCGGCGCAGGTCGTCGATCGACTCGTCGATCTCGCCGATGCGCTCGGGGACGCCGGCGTAGTAGGAGTCCGGCGTGCGCAGGAAGCGCACCCCGCGGGCCTGCAGGGCGGTGACCGTCGCGACGATGTCGGTCGTCGAGACCGCGATGTGCTGCACGCCGGGGCCGCCGTAGAACTCGAGGTACTCGTCGATCTGCGAGCGGCGCCTGCTGACCGCCGGCTCGTTGATCGGGAACTTCACGCGCCCGTCGCCGCTCGTGACGACCTTCGACATGAGCGCCGAGTACTCCGTCGAGATCGCCTCGTCGGAGAAGTGGACGAGCTCCGTCATCCCGAAGACGTCCTCGTAGAAGCGCACCCAGCGCTCCATCGCGCCGAGCTCGACGTTCGCGACGACGTGGTCGATGCCGGCGAGCAGGCCGGGCTGCGACGGGTCGCCGTCGTGGGGCGTCTCGACGAAGCCGGGTAAAAACGGGCCGTCGTAGCCGCCGCGCTCGACGAAGCGGTGGATCGTGTCGCCGTAGGCCGCGATCTCGGCGAGGCGCACGGTGCCGTGCTCGTCGTAGAGGTCGTAGGGCTCCAGCACGCCGCGGGCGCCGCGCGCGAGCGCCTCGCGGTAGGCCGCGGCGGCGTCGGGCACGCCGAGCGCGACGACCTTCACGCCGTCGCCGTGGCGGCGGTGGTGCTTGGCGATCTCGCAGTCGGCGGTCAGCGCGCCGCTCAGCACGAGCCGGATGCGTCCCTGCTCGAGCACGCGCGTGACGCGGTCGCGCATGCCCGTCTCCAGGCCGGCGTAGGCGACCTCGGTGAAGCCGTAGGCGTGGGTGAAGACGTAGGCGGCCTGCGCCGCGTTGCCGACCCACAGCTCGAGATGGTCGATGCCGTGCAGCGGCATGTGGTCGCGCACCGCCGGCGCATGGACGGGGTCAGGCGACAGCGTGCTCACGGCGCAGCTCCTCGATCGACTCGTCGGTGCAGGTGTCGAAGAACGTGCCGACCACGTCCTCGATCTCGGCGACGGACTCCGCCCGGTACAGGACCGGCTGATACCTCGTGATGTCGTAGTCGACGGTGCCCATCTCGACGAGGTCCAGCGGACGCAGCTGCATGCGGCGAAACTCGCCCAGCTCGCCATAGCTCGACAGGATCCCGGCGCCGTACGCGCGCAGCTCGCCGTGCTCGACGACGACGCCGAACTCCAGCGAGAACCAGAACACGCGCGACAGGAAGCGCAGCGACTCGACGCCGCGCAGGCGCGTCGCGGCGGCGCCGGCGCGGCGATGCAGCTCGCCGAAGGTCGGCGTCGCGAGCAGGTGGCCGTGCCCGATGACCTCGTGGACGATGTCCGGCTCGGGCGTGTACAGCGCCATCGCTGGGTGGCGCACGTACTGCGTCGAGTGGAAGACGCGATCGCCGAGCGCAGCGTAGAACGTGCGCAGGTCGACGAGCCCGGCGGCCGGGACGTACGTCCAGCCGCTGGCCGTGACGAGCCGCGCGCTGACCTCGTCGAGGCCGGGAACGCGATCGCTCGGCAGGTCGACGTGGGCGAGCGCGGCGCGGAACTCGCCGACCGCCAAGCGCTCGTGCAGCGGCGCGAGCTCGCGGCAGACGGTGCGCCAGACCTCGACCTCGTCGTCGTGGTAGGCGATCCGCGGCGCCGGCTGGCCGGGGCGCCAGGCGAGCGCCGCGGCCGCGATCTCGCCCCGCCGGCGGCGGTAGTCGGGGTCGCCGGCGCCGGGATGGTCGTCGTGCAGGTGGACGGTGACGTCGCCGCCGCGGCCGGTCGTCACCGGCGAGTACAGCTGGGCTTCTTCGAACATCTGTCCTGACAGAGTGGGCGGCCGAGGCGTGGGTTGCAAGTGTGAGCAGCAGCGTCGAGCAGATCGTGCAGATTAGACGCCCGTTGATCTGAAACACTGGTCAACATGACCAGTCCGTCGATCGATCGACTCGACGCGCGCCTGATCGCGACGCTGCGCCGGTTCCCGCGCGTCGGCCTGCTCGAGGTCGCGCGCCAGCTCGGCGTCGCGCGCGGCACCGTGCAGGCGCGCCTCGCCAAGCTCGAGGCGCGCGGCGTCATCACGGGGCACGGCCCGGAGGTCGACCCGGCGGCGATGGGCTATGCGATCGGCGCGTTCATCTTCGTCGAGCTCGCGCAGGGCCAGCTCGCCGACGCGGTCGCGGTCATGGAGGCGATCCCCGAGCTGTTGGAGGCCGACGCGATCAGCGGCCCGCAGGATCTCATCTGCCGCGTCGTCGCGCGCGACACCGAGCACCTGCAGGAGATCGTCAACGAGCTGCTGGCGACGCCGGCGATCCGCCGCTGCACGAGCTACATCGTGCTGACGCGCCAGGTCCCGCCGCGCACCGCGCCACTGATCGAGGCCGCTGCTCGCTGAGCCCGCGGCCCCCGAAGGCTCCCGACGTCCAGACGCCGCGAGATTCGGTGGATCCGGGCCAAGGGGGGAGACGGGCGTGGCCGTCGAATGACGGGCCGTGCATCCTTGCCGCGCGTTCCTGATCGCCTGCGCCGCCGTGCTGCTCGCGCCCGCCGCCGCCGCGCAGGCGGTCGCGCCGAGCGAGGCGCTGCGGCTGTTGAACCTCCAGCGCACCGCCAACGGGATCCCCGGCGACGTCGCCGAGGCCGCGGGGCTCGACGAGGGCTGCGCGAAGCACGCCGCGTACGTCGGCCTCAACGGCGGTGGCCTGCTCGGCGGCGAGGAGCCCGCGAAGCCAGGCTACTCGCCCGAGGGCGACCGCCAGACGCTCGCCTCCAGCGGCGTGCAGCTGCTGTCGCTCGACGCGACCTGGTCCGATTCCACGAACCCGTGGCTGCTCGCCCCAATCGACCTCTTTCGCCTGTTCGATCCCGACGTCGCGGTCGCGGGCTATGCCGATGCCGCGGGGCTCGCGTGCCTGCGCGTTCGCGGCGGCCGCGCCGCGCCGCAGGCGCCCGAGCTCTACAGCGTCCCCGGCACCGGTCGCGCCGGCGTGC
Organism: Solirubrobacteraceae bacterium; assembly: GCA_033855155.1. Lineage (GTDB taxonomy): Bacteria > Actinomycetota > Thermoleophilia > Solirubrobacterales > Solirubrobacteraceae > CADCVQ01. The sequence continues at coordinate 3,184 of JAWVGK010000001.1, forward strand.
CGACGTCGGAGGTCAACGTCCAGGCGCCGTACGCGCCCCAGCAGCTCGTCGACCTCCCGGCGGGCCAGGCGACCGGGCCGAACATCCTGCTGTTCACGCGCGGGCTGCGCGGCAGTCGCCCGCTGACGGCGACCGCGTTCTCGCTGACCGGTCCGCAGGGCGCCGTCGAGGCGCGCCTGGTCACCGAGGGCACGTCGAACGCGACCGGCAACGGCGGGTGGTTTCGCGGCGGCGGCGTGCTCGTCCCCGTCGCGCCGCTGGCGCCGTTCGCCAGCTACGTCGCGCGCGTGACGTGGCATCGCGACGCGGAGGAGGGACTGCCCGCGGCCGATGCCGAGCAGGTCGTCGGCTTCGAGACCGACGGGCTGCCCAACACCGTCGACGTCAGCGTCGTGTCGCGCGAGGACGTCAACGAGATCCGCGTCGCGACGCCGGCGCCGAACCCGACGCTGACGGTCACCGGGCCGGGGCGGTTGACCGACGTCACGCGACTGCGCGACGGCGTCGCGAAGTACGCCGCGCTGGACCCCGGGACGTGGACGGCGTGCGCGCGCTCCGGCGGCAGGGCGGTCGGCTACGTCCCGGCGTCGGCGTGCAGGCCGTTCACCGCGGCGGCGAGGGTGGGGCTGTCGCTTGCGGGCGAGCGCGCTCGCAGGTGGGTGACGCTGTCGGTGCCGCGGGTCGCCGCCGGCCGCGCGGCGCAGCTGACGATCGCGCGCTACCGCCTGAGGTGCGAGGACGCGGTGCGCAACCGGCGCTGTCGCCACCAGGCGATCGGCCACGCCACGCGCTCGACGCTCGTCCTGGCGTCGCCGCGGATGCGGTTGAAGCTGCCGCTGCCGCGCGAGGACGTGCGCGTCACGGCGCGCGTCGTGCTGCCGGCGTTCACGGTCGGCGACGCGCCGTACCTGCGCAGCGACGTCCAGCGCACCTGGGAGTGACGTCGGGTCCGCCGCCGGCTGTAGGATCAGGTCGCGATGGGCCTCGTCACATGCCAGATCTCGATGTCGCTGGATGGCTTCGTCGCAGGTCCGAACCAGAGCCCCGAGAACCCGATCGGCGAGGGCGGGATGCGCCTGCACGAGTGGGCCCTCGCGACGGCGAGCTGGCGCGGGCAGCACGGCCTCGAGGGCGGGGAGGCCGGCCCCGACTCAGCGGTGATCGACGAGGTCAACGACGGGATCGGCGCGTACGTCATGGGCCGGCGCATGTTCGGCGGCGGCGACGGCGCGTGGGACACGTCGTGGACCGGCTGGTGGGGCGAGGACCCGCCGTACCACGCGCCGGTCTTCGTGCTCACCCATCACGCCCGCGAGTCGCTGCCGATGCAGGGCGCGACGACGTTTCACTTCGTCACGGACGGCATCGAGTCCGCCGTCGCGCAGGCCCGCGAGGCGGCCGGCGAGCAGCACGTCGCCATCGCCGGCGGCGCCAGCACGGTCCGCCAGGCGCTCGCCGCCGGGCTGCTCGACGAGCTCTACCTGCACGTCGTCCCGCTGATCCTCGGCGCGGGGGAGCGGCTGCTCGACGACGTCGGCGACCCGACGCTCGAGATCGCCAAGGTCGTCGACTCGCCGACCGTCACGCACGTGAAGTACCGCGTCGTGCGCTGAGCGGCGGAGGCCCAGCCCGAGCGGGCCGCGGCGCCTCAGGGGTCCTGCTGGCGCTGGAAGACGATCGACACGCGGACGTCGAGCGGATCCGGCTCGCCGGCGCCACGCGCCACGGGGACGATCGTGACGGTCAGCTCGCCGGCGTCGCGGATCGCGGCGCGGACGGCGCCGGTGGCGATCACGTGCTTGGTGATCGGCGCGCGCACGCCGCCGATCTCGTCGTCGACCGCCGCCGCCGGTCCCTGTCCGTAGACGTGGAAGGCGCCCGCGTAGCCCGCGTCGGGGGTGTGGGCGGTGCCGGCGTCCGCGCCGGGGTTGGCGAGGAACACGTGACCGTCGAACGACGGGCCCGCCTGCTCGATGCCCTCGACGACGACGTCGGCGCGGTCGAAGCGCCCGTCGCGGGCCGCGGCGGGGATCGAGATCGGCGGAGAGATGAACGGCTCGGTCACGCGTGACTTCTACCCTGACGGCCGCCGCGACGGCTGTTATCCTCGGCGCGTCGAGTCTTTCCAGCGGAGGAGGGTCATTGTGTCAGACGTCGTCCTGCGACCCGAGGCGGATCAAGCCGACATCGTCGCGCTGCGTGACGCCTACGCGAAGATGCAGGCGCTGTCACCAGCAGACAACCGCAGCTGGGTGTACTGGGGCGAGTACCACGGCTTCAATCGCTATGACTGCTGGCATCACTTCCGCACCGGCCCGGGGCGCGGCACCCAGTTTCCGTACGACCTGTTCCTGCCCTGGCATCGCGCGTACCTGCTGAACTTCGACCACGTCGCGCGCGACCAGAACCCCGACGCGATCCTGCCGTGGTGGGACTGGACCTCGGACGCCTCGCACCAGGTGGGCGTCCCGCAGGGCTATGCCGAGCCGCAGGTCGACGGCGAGCGCAACACCCTGGCGTCCGGCGTGACGCCGGCCATGCCCGGCGATCCGGCCCGGACCACGCGGCGCTTTCCCGGCGACCCGTCCGAGCTGCCCTCGATGGATCAGCCCGATCCCGCGGCCGGGCTGCCGAGCGTTGACGACGTGCTGAGCCTCTCGCAGTACGTCGACTTCTCCAACCAGCTGCAGAACGTCCACGACTTCATCCACGGCTGGACCGGCGGCGTCAATCCCGACGATCCCAACGAGGGCGGCGACATGGGGTCGATCGCCGTCTCGGCCTTCGATCCGATCTTTTGGGCGCACCACGCGATGATCGACCGCCTGTGGAACCTCTGGCAGCTGCGGTGGGGCACCAACAACATCCCCGCGGATTACCTGGGCAAGGTGCTCGCACCGTTTCAGTTCACCGTCAGAGACGTCCTGGACATCCGCGAGCTGGGCTATGACTACGCGATCGCGAGCTCGACCGCGGTGCTCGTCGGTGAAGGGAGTGAGTAGGGCATGCCGAAGCCATTGACCGCGCCGGCCCTGAGCACGAAGACGATCGAGACGAACTTCACCCGCGCCGACCTGGAGTTCCTCGGCGTCGATCACTCGGGCTCCTCCTACGAGGGGCGCGTGTACGTCAACAACCCCGACGCCGACGACAGCACGGCGCGCCTGGCGAGTGCGGGCTATGCCGGCTCCTACCACATCTTCGGCCACGGCGGATGCCTCGGCGACGCCGGCCACTGCGACGTCAAGCCGCTGCGCGCCTACGACCCACGGGCGGGCCACCCGCTCAGCCGGGCGCGCAAGGTCGTGATCGCGACCGACGTGCTGCGCGAGGCGCTCGCTGGCGACGAGGTGACGGTCACGATCGTCCCGGTCATCCACAGCGTCGGCCCCAACAGCGGCTACGACGACGACATCGTCGCGCTCGAGGCGGTCCGGATCGTCACGTACCGCTGAGCGGCCGCAGGACACGGTCGCGACACGAACCCGGTCGGGCAGCCGATCCGGCCTGAGGGCTCGCTGCCCGAGGCTTGCCGCAAGCCGTCGAGAAACGACGAAGACGCACCCGAAGCCGCGACAGCGGCTCGGATGCGCCTACCGGTCGAACCCCTACACGGCTGCGGGGTCCGCGATCGTGAAGCACCGCGTGTGGACGAACTCCTCGCCGTCGAACAGACCGCTGGACGCGATCAGCACGCTCATGATCGAGCCGTCCTTGCACAGCATGTCGGCCTTGTATTGGTAGAGCTTCTCACCACCGAGCAGGCGCGTGAGGATGTCGCCGATCGTGTCGGCGCTGGCGTGGAACTCCGTGATCTTGTGCCCGACCCACTCGTCCTTGGTGTACCCGAGGGGCTCGTAGTCGGCCTTGTTCGCCCAGATGATCGTTGCCTCGCCGTCAACCCAGTGCAGGCCGACGTTGGCGTTGTCCATGTAGTCGAGCATGAGCTCTGGGGTGCGAACATCGGTTTGCGTCGTTGCCATAGCACGTTCCCTTCGTCCATCGAGTTGTTCGGTCATCGCGCTGCCGTTGCAGTCGCGGGGGCACCGGGCCACCCACACCAGTACCTACGCGCCAACTCTCCGGCTCGAACGTTTCGGTCGTGTGTCATGGCTATTACGATCGCTCCGACCGGGCTTGATCTGCTTCGGACACGCGCAAGATGCTCTTAGCAGCCTCGCTGCACGGCCGCCGCCGTCACCCAGCTGAGGAAGCGATAGCCCTCGGGGGTGGGATGGACGCCGTCGCGCAGCGCCACCGTGCCCTTGGCGACCATGCGGTCGTAGTTGATGACGGTCAGCCGGTGGTCGCGTCGCGCGGCGAGGCGCAGCACGCGGTTGAGCTGCTTGTAGGCGCCCTTGCGCGGCGCGCGCACGATCGCCGGCCAGACGACGCACGCCGCGCGCGGCACGGTGTGCAGCGCCTTCGCGACGCGGTCGGCGAACACGCGCGGATCCGCCCCGTCGTTCGTGCCGAGGTTCAGCACGACGGCCTGCGGCGCGGAGCGCTCCAGCTCGAAGCGCAGTGCACGCAGCCCGTCGGGCGTCGTGCGCCCGCTCTTGGCGTCGACGGTCACCTCGCGGTCGGTCATCATCTCGACGAGGAAGGGCCGCAACCCGACCGCGATCGAGTCGCCCACGATCAGCACCCGGGCCGGGTCGGCGCCCGCGAACGCCGGCCCCAGCGGCGCCGGCGCGCGCGACGGCGCCGCCGCGGCGAGCACCGCGGCCAGGCACGCCCCCGCGACCAGGATCGTCCCCCGCACGACGAGCAATGACAGCACGCGGCGCAACGTCGCGCCACCTCGGTGGCGGTGCGCCCGTACGATGACCCGGCGCCGGCTCGCACGCGGCGCAGACCGATCATGCGGCGGGAGACGGACATCGACTACACGGTCACGCTCGAGGACGGTCCGGATCGCGATCAGACCGAGGAGGCCTTCACCGTCACGTTCGGCCGGCGGCGCAGCGAGCGCCTGCGGCTGCACGACTACGACCGCGTGTACGCGATCCCCGGGCTCTACGAGGAGGTCGTCCAGCGTCGCCTGCGGTGCGCCTCGCCGGGGAAGATCGCAGACGTGCTGCTGCGCGTCGCCGAGCTCGAGCGACGCGCGCCGCACCTGCTGCGCGTGCTCGACCTCGGCGCCGGCAACGGCCTCGTCGGCGAGGAGCTGCGCGCGCGTGGCGTGCAGGTGCTCGTCGGCACCGACAGCTCGCGCGCCGCGCGCGACGCCGCCGTGCGCGACCGGCCGGGCCTGTACGCCTCGTACGTCGTCGGCGACCTCAACGGCCTGCCGGAGCTTGGCACGGCCGTGCGCGAGCTCGGCATCAACTGCATCGTCTGCGCCGGCGCACTGGGCTTCGAGCACATCGAAGCGCACTCGTTCGCCGAGCTGTGGGACCTCCTGCCGCCGGGCGCGATGTTCGCGCTGACCGTCCACGAGGACCTCGCGCAGTCGGGCACGAGCGACATCGGCGACGAGCTGGCGGCGCTCGGCGCGAGCGCGAGCGCGAGGGTGGGCGGCACGGAGATCGTCATCTCCGAGCGCTTCCGCCACCGCCTGTCGATGGCCGGCGAGCCGATCCATTACCTCGCGATCGGGGCGCGCAAGCTCGACTGAGCCCGAGCGCCGTCAGCCCGTGGCGGGCAGGCGGCGATCGACGGCCGTCGGCGAGCCGGCGGAGGCCGTCGCGACGACCTGCAGCGTGAGCGACAGCCCGCGCCGGCGGCCCATCGCCTTGCGCAGGCGCCTGACCTGCTTGCGCGACAGCGTCAGCCGCACGACCTTCGTCTCCCCGGCGGGCACCGTCGTCCGGACCGCGCGCAGGCTCACCGACACGGCCCGCTTGCGCTTGTGCGGCTTGCGTCGCTCGGTCACGGTCCCCGTCGCCGTCAGCGTGCAGACCGTGTCGCAGCCGACGCGCAGGGGCAGCACGCGCGACCCGAACAGCCCGCCCGAGCGCAGCACGCGCACGCTGACCTGCGGCCCGAGCGGCACGGGCAGCGTCGGCAGCTTCGGCGGCGGTGGGTTGCCGATCGGCCCCAGCGCGGCGCAGGTGGCGGCGGGCGGCGCGGCGAGCGCGAACTGCTGGACGCGGTTGTTCTGCGTGTCGGTGACGGTCAGCGTGCCGTGGCAGTCGACGCTGACGCCGGTCGGGTTGATGAACTGCCCGGGCCCGGTGCCGCGCTGGCCGAACGTCCCGAGGCGCTGGCCGTCGGGCCCGAACTGCTGCACGCGGTTGTTGCCGCGGTCGGCGACCCACAGGTTGCCGGCGGCGTCGAGCGCGATCTGCGCGGGCGCGGCGAGCTTGCCGAGCTTGTTGCCGAGGCCGCCGAACTCCGTGATGACGCCGCCGTCGGGGTCGAGCACGCGGATGTAGCGCTTGTCGTTGACGTAGACGCGCGATCCGTCGGGCGTCACGGCGATGCCGACGACGGGGCCGGCATCGGTGCGCGCGCCGAGATAGTCGCCGGCGGTCGTGAAGCGCGCGACGCGCTCGTTGCCGGTGTCGGCGACGTAGATCGTCCCGCCCGGCGTGATCGCGAGCGCGGACGGGTCAAGCAGCTTGCCGGGGCCGCTGCCCTGCGAGGCGATCGTGCGCTTCGGCAGGCCGCTCGCGCGATCGAAGACGACGATGCGCGCGCGGCGCTGGTCGAGCACGTAGGCGTCGCCGGCGGCGTCGGAGGCGACCGCGACCGGGTTGGGCAGGATCGTCGGCCCGGGCGCCGGCGAGCCCCAGACCGCCGCGATCGCGCCGGCGGGGTCGAGCACCTGCACGCGCCCGTTGACCGAGTCGGCGACGAAGCGCACGCCGGCCGCGTCGGCGCCGACGCCCAGTGGCGTGTTGAACTGGCCGGTCGCGCGCCCGGACGCGCCGAACGAGCGCAGCAGGCCGCCGCTGCGGTCGAAGACGTCGATGCGGTCGTTGCCGGTGTTCGTGACGTACAGCAGCCCGGCGGCGTCGACCGCCATCGCGCGCGGGTAGGCGAGCTCGCCTGGGCGGCTGCCGTAGGAGCCCCAGCGCGCCTTGTAGGCGTACGCGGACTTCGGCCCGAAGCGCACGACGCGGTGGTTGAGGTCGTCGGCGACGAAGACGCGCCCGGGGCCGTCGACGGCGATGCCGAAGGGCGCGTCGAGCTGCCCGGGCGCGGCGCCCGGCCCGGTCGCGAACGTCCGCAGGAGGCGCCCGCCGGTGTCGAAGACCGCGATCCGGTGGTGCTTGTCGTCGGCGACGAGCAGCCGCGTGCCGTCGACCGTCAGGCCGCGCGGGTAGGCCAGCAGGCCGGGTGAGACGATCTCCGCGCCGTTGGCGCCGTCGAGGTCGAAGCGCTGGACCCGGTCGTTGCCGCTGTCGGAGACGAACAGCAGGTTGCCGGAGATCGCCAGGCCGCCGCCGGCCGGCGCGTCGTGCCCGCCGCCGGCGCCGAAGCGAAACTCGCCGACGCCGTCGCCGCCGCGCCCGAACGAGCCGACGAGCGTACCGGCGGCGTCGAAGCGGTCGATGCGGTTCGTGCCCTCGGCCACGAACAGCGTGTTGTCGGCGGCGACGGCGATCGCGCCGACGGCGCCGAGCTCGCCCGGTCGCACGCCCGCGACGCCGACCTCGCGCACGAACGTGCCGGCGGGGTCGAAGACCTGCACGATGCTCGAGGACTGGTCGCCGACGTAGACCGCGCCGTCGGGGCCGATCGCCACGGTCTGCGGGAAGCGCAGCACGCCGCCGCCCCGCTGGCCGATCTGCGAGGCGGAGACGTACGGGCACGCGGGCTGCGCGCCGGGGCAGTCGGCGAGCGCGGGCGCCGCCGGCGCGCCGAGCGTGAGCGCGCCCGCGCCGGCGGCCGCCGCGGCGAGTGCGATCGCGCGTCGGCGCAGGGTCGTCATCGTCGGTTCGAACACGGCGCGCGACGATAGTCGCGGTCCGCGCGGGCCCTGCAGGAACCCGTGCGCGCCGCCGATCGCGGCGCTCGCTCAACTTTTGTCGCAGAACGCCGATGAACGGCCAATGAGTCCAACGGCCCGCGCGCGGTCACGCGCGTCTGCGCCGAGGAACGGAGAATCGAGCGTGGACGACGATCAGGCAGTGCTTCTCTCGCGCCGGCGACTGCTGCGAGCCGGCGCGCTCGCGGTCGCGAGCGCGGCGCTGCCGAGCACGAGCGCGTTCGCGTCCTCGCGGCCGGCCGGCGCGATCGCTCGGGCGCCCGCGCGCCGCTTCTCGCGAAAGGGCTATCGCCGCTCGCGCTTCGAGCCGCACGTCGGCACCCCAATCAAGCTGCGCCCGCATGGCGGCGCTGCGGTGCGCGCGCGGCTCGCGGCGGTCGAGGACGTCCCGAACGTCAAGGGCCTTGCGGGCGCGAGCGACGCCTACGTGCTGCGCTTTCGCGGGTCGTCGGCGCAGCCGCTGGCGGAGGGCATCGTCGGCGTGCGCCACCCCCGATTCGGGACGCTGCAGCTCTACATCTCGCCGCTCGCCGCCGATGGGCCCAACCAGGACTACCTCGCGGTGATCAACCGCCGCATCCCGCACCGCGCCAAGGCGGTGCGCGGCCGCTGACGCCGGCGCGCGGCCGCCCCGCCGCTCGGTCGCGCCGTCGCTTCACGCGATGACTACTGTCCTCGATCACGAGCCCGTCGTCGGCGGAGCGATAGCGCGCGGTGCTGAACGACCACTCCTCGTTGCGCGTCATCCACGTGCCGAGGCCGTCGAGGTAGCGTCGCAGCTCGGCGCCGCGTGGCCGGCAGGAGCGCCCCGTAGGTGGCGAGCCCCGCTCGTGCATGGCGCAGGCCTCGTCGAGCGCGTCCTGCGCGCCGCGGCGTCGCTCGCCCGCGATCACCGAGACGAGGTTGTGGACGACGATGCTGCGCTGAGACGTGGACTCCCGCCCGTAGGAGTACAGGTCGTTGCTCCAGCTGATGACGTCGACCGCCAGCGCGCCGAGCGCAGCCACGTCGGCTGTCGATCGACGCGGCCGTCTCGATCATCGACCCCGACAGCGCCGCCGCCACGCGTCCGGCGAAGGGCCCGTCCGGCAGCGCGGACGGTGGCTCGGCAGTCGTGCGCAGCCGCTGGGCGAGGCGCGCCGCGGACGTGCCGAGACCGGTCGCTGCGTGCGGTGCGACGAGCGACTCGCCGACATCGTGGACCTGATCGGTCATGGCGGGTCTTCGAGCCGCAGGCTACCTGGTCGGCGAGCGGCCACTACGCCAGCCGCGCCAGCCACGCGCCCCGCAGCGCAGCCCGCGCCGCCGCGTGGCCGGCGACGGCGTGCACGGCGCCGCCGGGATACGCCGACGCGCCGCCGATGTACAGCCCGCGCAGCGGCGTGGCGTACGGGTTCAGCGACGGCAGCGGACGGAAGACGATCTGGTCGAGCGCGAGGCTGCCGGCGCCGACGTCGCCGCCGACGAGGTTCGCGTTGCGCCGTTGCAGGTCGGCCGGCGTGAGCACGTGGCGGGCCAGGATCCGCTCGCGGAAGCCGGGCG
>JAWVGK010000002.1:0-10549 GCA_033855155.1 Solirubrobacteraceae bacterium
CCCGTCGTCGCCCTCGTATGAGGGCGAGCGGTACTTGGCCAGCTCGACCTTGGCGTTGCCGTCCGGGGTCCGCAGGATCACGATATCCGCCCGCACGCCGTCGAGCCCGTTTATGCGGTCCACCGAGCCTCCCTGTACGGACGCCTCGCCCTCCGATTCGAGCCCCAGTGCGGCGAAGAACGCGGTCGCCGCCGCGAGGTCGTCGACGACGATGCCGATGTGCTCCAGGCGCTGGACGGTCATGAACGGCCTCCGGCCGGCTCCTGCGGCGTGTACTCGTCGTGCGGCAGATACTTTGGCATCGTGGTCTCCTAGTGTCGTCGGCCGCACCGCTCGCGGCCCTTCTCCTGATGAGCGGAGCCGGTCGGCGCTTCTCGACATGGAACCCTCATTCAGCTCTCAGATCGTCGCGTAGGGGGAGCCTCTAGGCCAGCGATCGTGCCCCATGGCTGCGTTAGCTGACCTCGACCGAGGCCGGGCGCCGACGCGCGATCGCGAGCGACGGACGCGCGATCCGCACCCCGCGCAACGCCGCCGCGCCGAACGCCAGGCCGACGAGCAGGAACGCGCCGCCCACGGCGATCCCGAAGAGCGAGATCTGCTCGGCCATGTAGCTCGTGTTCAGCGCCGTCGTGAGCGCCGTCTCGGTGACCCAGAGCTGCGCCTGCGGGTTATCCATCGGCCCGCCGTTGGGCATCTTCAACGCGTCGGCCACGTCGAAGGTCCCCTTGCCGTCCTTGCTGGCAAACGGCGGCAACTGTGCGTATGTCTTGCCGCCCGTGGCGACCAGCGCGTCGATGCGCATGTACTCGGCGAAGCAGCGCGCGCTCGCGCCGTCGTCGATCGGCGTGCCGGCGACCGAGCACGTCGGCAGGGCGATGCCCCTCAGGCCGGCCGTCTTCGCGTTGGCCGCGATCCGCGCGGGGGTCATGTGCGGCGCACCGGTGACGCCCTCGAGCGCCAGCGCGTCGCGAACCGTGGACCGGCCGTTGAGCCCCTGCCCGATCGCGGCGACGCCGAAGACCGCCAAGACGGCTGCGGCCACGAGGCCGGCGACCCGGCGCCGGCGGCTGGGTGATGCTGCGTTCTGCATGGGAACGTCCTCCCTCTGAGAAATTGCGGACTGTGGGAGTCAAGACCGCCGCGGGGGGCGATTCTCATCGCCAGCGGCGCGACACGTCGGGCTTGTCGCAATTGCGGCCCGTCCAGCGGGCCCCGCGTGTGGGGCACGGCTTGCGACGCGTCCCGAGCGTCTTCGGCTCTCGCAACACCTCACAACCGTGAGCGGCGAGATGGCGCTCCAGATCGCGGCGCTTCAAGCCGCGGCGACGTCGATCGTGATCTGCTCGACGTGTCCGCCGCCGATCGGCGGCTCGCGACCCTCGTCGCGGTACGACGCGACCATCTCGCGAGCAGCATCAAGCAGCAACTCTCGTGCCTCCTCGACCGTGCGCCCGCACGTGACCACGGCCGGCCACTCGGCAAGCTGAGCCATCGTCCAGCCGTCTTCATCCGGTGTAAACACCGCCGTCAACGTCAACGCATCGCTCACCCGATCCACGGTAGCGCGCGGGCGACCTGGTCGCCATCGGCGCCGACGTACCGAGGTAGGCCGGCTGTCGCCATGCCCGCTGCGCCGTGGCGGATCGCTGACTGAGACGCGTGGTTCGGTGTCAAGCGGAGGGCGACCTATATTTGCCGGTGTCGTCGTGGGCACGAAAGTGCCGAGTTTCGCGCGTCGAGGACGTGCCGGTGCCGCGAGGCGATCGGGTCGCTCGCGGACCCTCCAACTACGAGGTAGGAGGCTTGTTGACGATGGGTCGACTGGATTCAGAGCTGTGGAGAGCCAAGCTGACGGGCGTGTTCTCCACCTGGGATAGGAACGGCGACGGATATATCACCGTGGCCGATTTGGACGAGGACATGACGCACATTGCGGCGGCGCTGAACACGAGCACCGACTCCGCGGCGTTCGCCATGATCGACGACGTCTACACGGCTTGGAGAGGCCAGATCTTCGCCGACCTCGACAAGGACGGCGACGCACGGATCAGCCTCGAAGAGTTCCTCAGCTTCTACAGCGCGGCGAGCACGGAGGCGATCACGGACTTGTCCGAGCGCTACTGCGCGGCTGTCTGCGTCATGGCTGACGCGGACGGCGACGACCGGCTCAGCCATGAGGAGTACGTCCGTTGGGCGATGGCGGCCAGCGGCGCGAGCGAGGCCGACGCTGAGGCCGCGTTCAGTGCGCTCGACTCCAACGGCGACGGGTACATCACCAAGGAGGATCTCCTCCGCGCGATGGTCGAGTACGCCGTCAGTGTCGACGAAGCTCCGGGCAACGAGCTGTTCGGACCGGTCACGGGTTAGCACTCGGGTCGCCGGCGACGGTTCGCGGGGGGCGGGCCCAAGACGAGCACTGCGTGGAAGGACCGCGTCATCGGTCCTTCCGCTTCATCCGCCGCGCACTCGACGACATGCTCGCCGGCACCGACGACGAGGACCGCGACGACACGCCCTGACGCCGAACTCAAGCCCGACTCGCGCCCAACCGCGGCGATGGACGGCGTCCTCCGGCGCTTCGGGATAGTGGACGTGCGGCGAGCCGGCCGGGTCGCTGCCGCGCGCGGGGGAGGCGTCGTCAAGCCGTGTCTCCTCGGGGCCCCGTAAACCGATCGGCTGTGGGTGCGAGTGCCGGACTGACGACGTTGGTCGGATTCGCGGTCGTAGCGCAAGCTAGGCTCCGAGCTGTGACGCGTACGCGGAAGCGCCGGCTTGTTCGGATCGTCGCGATTTCTCCCGGCGACGTGATGCAGGAGCGAGAGCGGCTGGCAGCCGTGGTCGACGAACTGAACCGGCATGTGGCACCTGCGCACGGGTGCGAGCTCAAGCTGTGGCGCTACGAGTCGGATGCGCATCCGGGGGTGCACCACCGGGGCCGCAGGGCTTGATTGATGATGCGATGGAAATCGAGAACGCCGACATCGTGGTTGCGGTGTTTTGGAACCGCCTCGGCACCCCCGTTCTTCACGCCGCGTCCGGAACAGCACACGAGCTCAGTAGGGCGTGGGGTGCCTGGGTGAAGGAAGGATCCCCAGAGATCATGGTCTACCTATGCGAGCGGAAAGCTAGGCTTAGTACCGTCGATGAGGCAGAGCAGTTGCGCGCGCTTTTGCGCTACCGCGACCTCATGCCTCCGGAGATCTTCTGGTGGCGCTACACCACGCTCATCACGTTTGAGCGGGCAGTAAGGGACCATCTGACCGCGTACCTCATCAGGACATCGAGCTCGCGGGAGCGGCCTGTCGCGCCCGCTGGCGCCGTAGGACGTGCTGCGCTCGAGCAAAAGCGAGGCGGCCGCGGCGAGCTGGAGGGGCTTGACGAGGTCTGGTTGAAGAACGCGACCCTTCAAGCCATCGGCGGCCTGCCGCCGGGCGCTCGCACGGTGTTGACGCTGATGTACTTCCACGGGCTCTCCACCTCGGAGGCCGCTGACGTCTTGGGGCTATCTCGCGCTCTGGTCGAGATGACCAAGGTGCGCGCACTCGCACGCCTTCGGTTGAAGCTGCTGGAGTCGGGAGGTCAACCGACACGCCAATCGGCGAGTTCACGAGCAGCGCTGCGGGATGCGGCCCCGAGTTCCGCCAGCGACCGGTCACCTTCTGGTGTGCAACTGCCGCCGTAAAAGCGGAACGTCGACCGACACACCGAACGCCCGCGGCGGCTCAATGACGAAGCGCAGTACCGCCCGGGACGAGCCGGCGTCCCGTAAGACTCGTTCGGTGGCCAGTCGCGGTAGCGGGGGGCCACCCGGCATATTCCGGCGGATGCCCGGCCTGACCCTCGGCTACGCCCTGGCGAGCACACGGTCAGCGAACTCGAAGAGCTCTTCCCCCACCACGCGATCGATGGTCTACCGAGCGAACGCGCGTGCAGGCGGATGCGCGCCCAGGGGTTTGGCGGAAGCGATGGGTCGGCGGCGATCGGCGCCGGGGGAGGGTCGGAGCGGTGAGTCCCGGATGAGCACAGGCCGCCGGTCGCGACGATCGCCGACGTCAGTGAGGCGCCGCGCCGAGTCGGAGTCGGTGAGGGACCCACGCGCTCGCGCACGCTCAGCCCGGACCCTTCCTCACGGGTCGAGCACGTCGTAGACCTCCTCGGCCGGCAGCCCCATGACGCGATCGACCATCTCGAGCTTGAGCTGCTCCAGCCGGGCCTTCTCGTCGTCGCTCTTGCCGTCCTTGCGCGCGAGCTCGATGAACTCGTCGGGCACGATGCCCTCGCGCACGATCAGCGTCGCGCAGCGGTCGCGGTAGGTCAGCTCGAAGACGAAGCGCTCCATCGTACGGCCGCGCTCGGGACGCGCCAGCGACCCATCGACGACGTAGCGCTCGCCGGTCACGGCCCGCGTGACGAGCTCGAAGGCGTCGCGCGCGCCGGGCCCGCCGAACGCCGTGCGGACGTGGATCTCGCGCCGCTCGCAGGGGCCGTCGGGGTCCAGCAGCGCCAGTCCGCGCTCGAGGATCTTGTAGGCCTGCGCGACGCCGCCGGGGGAGCCCGGCCCGTGGTACTTCATGAGGTCGTCGAAGGAGAACGACAGCGGCCGTCCCCGGTCGAGTACGTCGAGCGTGCTGGTCATCTGCGGCATCCTTGCACCATGTAGCGTTTCGCCGGTGCCGACAGTGCCCGTCGACGGAAGCGAGCTGCACGTCGAGCGCCGCGGAGACGGCGAGCCGCTGCTGCTCATCCAGGGCATGGGCGCCAACAGCGCGCACTGGGGCGAGCCGTTCCTGCGCGAGCTCGAGCGCGACTTCGAACTCGTCCTCTACGACCACCGCGGCATCGGCCGCAGCGGGCCGTGCAACGGCGACATCACGACCGCGGACCTCGCCGCCGACGCGCTCGCGCTGCTCCACGCGCTGGGGATCGAGCGCGCGCACGTGCTGGGCTTCTCGATGGGCGGCATGGTCGCGCAGGAGCTCGCGCTGAGCGCGCCGCAGCGCGTGGCGACGCTCGTGCTGGTCGGGACCACGGCGGGGGGCACGCAGTCCAAGCCAACCAGCGGCGACGTCGTGCAGGCGCTGACGGCGGCCGTGCTGTCCGGCGACCGCGAGCGCGTGCTGCGCACGGGCTTCGGGCTCGTCGTCTCCGCGCCCTACGCCGACAGCGCCGAGCACTACGCCGCCTTCGCGGCCGTCGCGCGCGAGCATCCGGCGTCGATCCAGATGCTCATGGAGCAGCAGGCCGCGATCGTCGCCCACGACAGCTACGGGCGACTGCGCGGGCTCGCCCCGCCGACGCTCGTCATCCACGGCAGCGAGGACCGGATGCTGTCGCCGATCAACGGCGACCTGCTCGCGTCGCTGATCTCCGGCGCGCGCCTGGAGCAGCTTGCCGGAGCTGGCCATCTCGTGTACTGGGAGCGGCCGGAACGGACCGCGCAGCTCGTGCGCGAGCACGCGGCGGCGCACGCGACGTAGGCTGCGTGCGATGCCCGGCCTGGAGAGCCCCGACGAGATCGACCTCATCGCCGAGGACGAGGACGGCCGCGCGCTGCTGTCGATCGTCCAGACCGGTCCCTGGCCGACCGGCCGCTACGTGCGCGCGGGGCTCGAGCTGAAGGTCTCCAACTACCTGCGCTTCGCGCTCGACGGGCAGATGGTGGCGAAGTACCCGATGCTCGAGGACCGCCCGGTCGTCATCGAGCTGACGTACGACGAGCCGCCGCCGAAGCCGATCTCCGACACCTGGAGCAAGGCGGCAAAGATGGCGATGCGCCGCGGGGTGCGGCTGTCGACGCGCAAGCTCGGCGACGAGTCGTTCTGGAGCTCGTAGCGCGCGTCCGCCGGCTGCACAGCGTGAGGCTGCGCCGCACGACGCTGGGCTTCACTCCCGCTCTGTCACCACCAGGGGACACGCCGTGCATGCGTCTGGGCCAGATTGGTCGAACCAGCGGCATACGGAGCGTATGGAGCAGTCCGGCAGCACGGAGCCCAGCGGAATCCCAGCCTCGACAACTTCGCCCAGAACGGCATCGATGACGCCGCACCGCTCTCCTGTCCACTGCACACATTGCGCCCTGTGACAAGGACCACCGAAGCGAAACCTGGACTCCGGCTTGCGGCCCTGCCGGGCCACCTCGACGAAGTCCGCGTCGACGCGGATGTCCTCTGGAGTGAAGGCCACGGTGCCGTCGCGCTGGACGATGCCGAGCAAGCGCGCACCGTCCTCGCAACGCGCCGAGGGGCAGACCGAGCCTTTGTTGTCCTTGGCCATTGGACTACGCCGCCGCGACAAGTCCGAGCGACATTCCCAGGACCCTGCCGAGGCCGCCGAAGATCGACCGGACCTCGGCGTCGCTCGCCGCGGGCCCAAGCTGCAGGTCGCGTCCGTCGTCGACCGTCGCGACGACCTGCAGCACCGCGGACCGGATGGCGGCGTCGATCCGATCCTTCGCCACCTCGTCCAGCGCGAGGCCCCGCAGCAGGACCCGAAACTCCGAGCCAGAGCCCTGGACGATCGTCGGCCCAGTCGGTGCGCGCCGGCTGCTCGCGACCGGTTCGGACGCTGCGTCGGAGACCACCACGAGGCCGGCCGTCGGCCCGATGCCGCTCGGGAGCCGCAGTCCGCGCGTTTGCACGAACTGCGATATGGACGTGACGCTCACGTCGTCAAGCAGATCGATGCTCGCCAACACCTCCAGCACGGCGCGGTGGATGGCCCTCTCGATGCGGGCCCGCAGCTCGTTGTCGACGGGGAAGCCGTGCAGTGAGACCACGAACTCGGCGTCGGCGCCTGAAGCTCTCGGTGACGTCTGGCCGTCGGAGTGCACGAATCGCGCCAGAACGTCGCCCACGCCGTAGAGCCGGTCCAGGACAGCCCCCCAGCCCGTCAGGCTGGAGAACTGCAGGCGCACGTAGTCCGCTCGGTTGGACAGGTACATCGTGGCGGAGCTCGGCGCGAAGATCGACAAGCCCATCGCCGACTGATAGTCCCGGCCGGCCGAACGCGCGAGTACGCAAGCCGCAAGCGACGCGGCAGCCGACCGCACGTCATCGGCCGCACTGGCCGGGAGGTCGGGAATGTTGGCCATCGCCTCGGCGAACGCTCCCATGTCGGCCAATCCGCCGCCGTTGTACTGGACCACCGACGCGCCGGCAGTGCGAAGCGCGGCACGCGTAGCGTCCGCGTTCCCGGTGCTCGCCTGGATCCAAGGCAGCAGCGTCGCGCAGAATCCCCTCAGTGCGAGGATCGCGGAGGCCCAGCCCGGGTCAGACAGCGTGATCGCCACGCAGGTGTCGAACGTCGTCCGCGGTCGGAAGTCGCCCGCGATCATCGCCGCGATGGCGTTGGCGTCAGGGGCCGTCGCGGTGCTGGCCGACAGCTGGCGCACGGTGCCGGAGATGTCGATGCCGGCCGCCGAGAGCTCGTCGATGGAAGCCACCACCGCGCTCGTGGAGTCGTTGAGCTCGTGCAGGATCTCCCAGGAGCTCATGAGGCACGCGTCGAGCACCAGGACGTCGATCTTGCGCCCCAGCAACAGGCTGATCTTCGAGCACGCGGATCCGAGCTCGGCGTTGGACAGAAAGTCGCGATCGTGTCCGTCGATGAGGACCGCCTTCGTCGCGGCGTCGACGGGACTGACGCCGGCACCGAACAGAGATCGCGGGTGGTGCGTTGCGCCGGGCACCTCCGGTACGGCTGTGAGACTCCGGGTGGCCGTCGGCCCTCCCGCCTGCAGAGCCTGGGCCACCGTGCCGTCTTCCCAGGCCGCGCCATGGCCCGACAACACGAGCACCGAACGCGTCGCGGGGCAGACGGCGGCGCTCCAACGAACGAAGTCGATCAACGCCGCCGGGTCGCCGACGTCGACGTTGGGGAGCTGGTAGACGGGCTGCCGCCTCCCGGGGTCCAGCACGTAGCGGAGCGTCGGCGCATTCGAGGAATCGAGTTGCGCCACCGCTGCCACGTAACGATTCGTCACGAGTTGCGCCAGGTGGCCGAGCTGCGCTTGGATCTGCGGGGCGAGCGAGCCCGAACCGTCTATCGCCTCGCCCGCGCCGTAGACCATCACTCTGAGGGGCCAGTCACTCATCGTCGTGAACCTCCGGCACGCAAGCGTGCGGTTTCGGGAGAGCTGGACTGCTGCGATGGCCACTCATCAGAGCTGCTTCAAGCCGATGCCGATGAGGATGAGGGCTCCGCCGACGAGGAAGTTGAGGAACCGCGTCTCGGAAGGCTGTAGTGCGGCCGCGAGAGTCGTCTCGAGCTCATCCAGTTGCTGCTCCGGGTCGGCCACGGCCACCAGCGACGACTGGAAGACACCTTGAAAGCCAGGATTCAGACCGGCGCCCACACCCTTGGCATCCAAGAAGCCGGCGACGTAGCACAGGACGTCACCGAGGCGATTTGTCGCCTTGCGGGCCACCTGCGAATCGGAGCTCTTTGCCTCCGACCGTGCGGTTCTGATCACATTCAGCGCGCGGCGCAGCGTCTGCGCGTCACTTTCAGTCATGTACGGCTGGCCTACCGCCGGCGCCACGAGCGCCGACCCCGGGAGTTCCAGTGCGGTCATGTTCGCGTCTGTGGTCATCCGTCGCTCCTATGCGAGTAGTAGTGCGGCGCCAACGGCGATGCAGGCATCGCCGACGGCGTGGGCGAACGACGTCCAACCTCTGGTCTCGGCGGCCGCGAGTACGCGCTCCAGCACCGCATCGAGCTCATCCAGGGCCGCATTGAGATCGGGCTGCGAATCCGTCGCGCCGAACATGTCTTCGAATCCTGGCCGGACCGGCGCGGTGTTGATCAAACCGCGCCCGTCGCAGAATCCGACGAGATAGCTGCTGACTGCTTCGATCTGCTTGCGGCCGGACTGCTTGACCTGCGCATCGGAACTGGCGAGGTTCACCCGTGCCGCCGTCATGAGCTCACGCGCGGTGCGCAGGGTGGCGCGATCCGATTCCGTGAACGGGCCCGGGCCGGGCGGCGGCGCGGGCGTCACCGAGTTGGCGACGTTGTCGGAGCCGGGGAACTGATCGGGCGACAGTGGAGTCGTCGGCGGCGACAGCGGCGCCACCTGAACCGTACTCATGAGAGGCTCCTTTTTTGGGCGGGACGTCGAGATCCGATCTCTGTCCCTATGTCGTTGGTTGCACCGCGCCCCCGGTGCCGGCCGCGTTCGCGGCTGTGCTCCGGGTTCGGGTGTGGTGCACACACTCCCACGACCCGTGATGCGCAACCATCCGGGAACCCCCTGTACACACCGCAGCCGCGCCGTCTCACCGTAATGGTCTTGCGCGGCTGGTGGCTACCCCAGCCCGCCGGCCCCGTCTGCCACTCAATGGCGCAGGCGACGCCAGCCGAGCAGCCCGACCACCAGCAGCGCGGCCGCCGCGACGCCGAACACGCCGACGACCTTGAAGACGCTCTCGGCGGCGGGCCCGACGTAGTACGCGACGAGCCCGACCGACGCCGCCCACACCATGCCACCTGTCGCGTTCCAGAAGGCGAACACCGGCCACGGCATCCTGTTGATGCCCGCCAGCCACGCCGCGGCGATGCGCAGGCCGGCGATCCAGCGCCCGAGGAAGACGGCCTTGGGACCGTGGCGATCGAAGAACGGCTCGCCCCGGCGCAGCAGCTCGCGGCGCCCGTGCTCGAACGGCCCCGGGCGCTCGAGCAGCCGGCGCCCGCCGGTGCGCCCGATGACGTAGCCGACGTTGTCGCCGACGATCGCGGCCGAGGCCGCCACGAGGATCACCAGCTCGATGTGGAAGTCGCCGTGGCGCGCGAGCGCGCCGGCGGCCAGCAGCGCCGTCTCGCCCGGGACGGGGATGCCGGCGGACTCGGTCGCGACGAGCGCGAACAGGATCAGGTAGCCGAGCTGCCCCGGCAGCGCGATCAGCGCGAGCACGACTGCCGCGTCACCCGATGCTCGCGCCCGCGGGGCCGGCCGTCAGCGCCGCGCCGGCCCGCGAACCGCTCAGTCCTTGCGCGCCGAGCGCGCCTGCTTGACCCGATCGGTGGCGTTGAGCAGCACCTTGCGCAGCCGCACGGCGTCGGGCGTCACCTCGACGCACTCGTCCTCGCGGATGAACTCCAGCGCCTGGTCGAGCGACATCCGCAGGTGGGGGATGAGGTTGACCATCTCGTCGGCGTTGGCGGAGCGGATGTTCGTCTGCTTCTTCTCGCGGATCGCGTTGACGTCGAGGTCGTCGGCGCGCGCGTTGGCGCCGACGATCATGCCCTCGTAGACGTCCTCGCCCGGGCCGATGAACAGCTGGCCGCGCTCCTGCATGCGCATGATCGCGAACGACGCCGTCTTGCCGCGCCGATCGGCGACCAGCGAGCCCGACGCGCGCGTCTTGATCTCGCCCTGCCACGGCTCGTAGCGCTCGAAGACCGAGTGCATGATCCCCGAGCCGCGCGTCTCGGTGAGGAACTCCGTGCGAAAGCCGATCAGCCCGCGCGCGGGGACGAGGTACTCCAGGCGCACCCAGCCGGTGCCGTGGTTGACCATCTGCTCCATGCGCCCCTTGCGCAGCGCCAT
>JAWVGK010000003.1:0-5418 GCA_033855155.1 Solirubrobacteraceae bacterium
CGGCGGTCGGCGACGACCGACGCGCCGATGCCGATCGCGAACGCGACCGCGACGAGCGCGAGGCTCTCGATCGGGCCGACCTTCACGAGCGACTCGATCAGGAGCTTCACGGCGACGAGCGCGAGCACCGCCGCGATCGTCTCGTCGAGGTAGCGAAAGCGCCGGATCAGCCCCTCGACGAGCACGAACAGCGCGCGCAAGCCGAGCAGCGCGAAGACGTTGCCGGCCCAGATGATCAGCGGCTCGCGCGTGATCGCGAACGCCGCCGGGATCGAGTCGACCGCGAATGCGATGTCGGCGGCGACGATCGCCGTCAGGCACAGGAAGATCGGCGTGACGTGGCGGCGGCCGTCCTCGCGCACGAACCAGTGCCCCTCGCGAAAGCCGTCGGTTACGGGGAACACGCGCCGCACGCCGCGCACCACGACGTTGCGGTCCGGGTCGACGTCGTCGCCGACGCCGCGATAGATCCGGTAGGCGAGCACGAGCAGCAGCACGCCGAGCACGTACAGGACGACGTGGAACTGCTCGATCAGCGTCGTGCCGCCGAGGATCGCCAGCCCGCGCAGCGCGAGCGCGGCGATGATGCCCCAGAACAGCAGGCGCGCGCGGTGCGCCTGCGGCACCCCGAAGTACGCGAACAGCAGGATGAAGACGAACAGGTTGTCGAGCGACAGCGACCGCTCGATGAGGTACACGGTGAGGTAGTTGACGCCGTCCTCGCTGCCGTTGAGCACGAACACGACGGCGGTGACAGCCAGCCCGAGGGCCAGCCAGCCGAGCGACCAGACGACGCTCTCGCCGAACGTCGCCTCGCGGCCGCGCGCGAAGAAGTGCACGTCGAACGCCAGCAGCGCGACGAGCACGACGACGAGGCCCCCGAGCTCGATCAGCGCCATCGAGACCTACGCGTAGAAGAACACGACGCCGAGGACGGCGTAGACGGCGAGCAGCTGAAAGCCCTCGTACCACGTCGACTCGCCGTCATGGGTGACGTGGTTGGCGACGAGGATCGCGAGGAAGATCGCGCCGAGCTCGAAGCCGTTGAAGACCAGAGCCATCGGGTTGGGCCCGACGAAGAACGAGATCAGCACGAGCACCGGCGCCGCGAACAGCGCGATCTGCGCGCTCGAGCCGATCGCGATGTTCACCGCGAGGTCCATCTTGTCGCGCGCGGCGAAGTAGATCGCGACCCAGTGCTCGGCGGCGTTGCCGACGATCGCCACGACGATCAGGCCGACGAAGAACTGGCTCAGGCCGATCGTCTCGGATGCCTCGGAGATCGACCCGACGAGGATCTCGGACATCACGCCGACCGCGACGCCGGCGCCGGCGAGCGTCAGCGCCGAGCGCTTGACGCTCCACGGCTCGTCGACGTGCTCCTCGGCCCCGGACGTGGGGTTGAACAGCGCGCGGTGCGAGCGCAGCGAGAACATCAGCCCGCCCGCGTAGGACAGCAGCAGGATGCACGAGACGATCAGCGACATCTGCTCGAGCTCGGAGCCGAAGTCGACGCGATCCTGGCCGACCCGCGGCAGGCCGCCGCCTGAGACGAGCTGGAAGATCGTCGGCATGGCGAGCGCGACGGCCGCCAGCAGCAGCATCGAGGACTGCACCGAGACGGCGGTCGCGTTGAACGTCTGGCGCTCGCGCTTGAGGCCGCCGACGAGCATCGCGGCGCCCATGACGAGCAGGATGTTGCCGAGGATCGAGCCGATCAGCGACGCCTTGACGACCTCCTGCAGGCCCTCGTGCAGCGCGAAGAGGGCGATGATGAGCTCCGGCGCGTTGCCGAACGTCACGTTGAGAAAGCCGCCGATGCCCGGTCCCGCGCGGTGCGCGAGCTCCTCCGTCGCGCGGCCCATCAGCGCGGCGGTCGGGATCACGCCGGCGGCGGCGGCGCCGAAGATCAGCGTCGCCTCGGCATGGCCGAGCTTCAGCGCGATCGCGATCGGGATGAACGGCACGAGCAGGTACGGCCAGCCCGAGCCCGACAGCAGGAAGCGACGAACCGCGCCGACGGCGCCGCCCTTGGGCGGATCGGGATCGGACGGCGCGGGATCGGTGCCTTCGCGCTTGGCGGCGGCGGGCGTGCCGGCGGGCTCAGCCACGCGCGGCCGTCAGCTGGCGCAGGTCGCGCTCGGGCTCGATGCCCCAGCGGCGCGCGACCTCGTCGAGTTGGCGATCCATTCCCCAGCGGTCCGGGCGCGCGTCGCCGTCGTGGTCGGGGCCGGCCCCCTTGAGCGCCATCGAGCCCGTGTTGTCGCCGATCGCGCGGATCGCGGCGACCTCGTCGGCGTGGAGCAGGACCTGCGCCGGCGTCGCGGCGAGCTCGGCGCGCTTGTCCTCGATCGGGCGCCCGCCGGGCTCCTGGATGAGCGTCGGCACGACGCACGCGACCGGCTCGTACGCGAGGCACCACTGCGCGGCGAGCTGCATCGGCGTCAGGCCGTGGCGGACGGCGATCGGGCGCAGCCGCTCGAGCTTCTGCACGCCGGCCTCGACCCAGCCCTTCGGGCGAAACAGGCGGTGGTCCTTGGGCGCGAAGTCGTGGCCCGGGCGCACGTCGTCCCAGAACATGCCGCCGTAGTCGACGACGCGCGTGATGACCTGGACGTCGTGCTTGCGCGCGGCCGCGAGGCACAGCTCGCCCGGCCACGGCTCGAGCGGGTTGAGGATCACCATCGCCCAGTCGATCAGCTCGCCGAAGCGCTCGAGGCAGTCGATGACGTCGAGCGTGAAGCCATTCGCCGGCCCGGGCGCGACGCCGAGGCTGTGCGCGAGGCCCTCGTCGCGGACCGCCCGCAGCGCATCCCAGACGACCTCGCTCGTGTAGCCGGTGCGGTCGGGGTTGTGCAGCAGCAGCACGTCGAAGGCGTCGATGCCGAGGCGCGCGAGGCTGCGCTCGGTGGCCATCCGCACGTAGTCGGCGTAGTCGTCGGGCGCGCGCAGGGCGGGGTCGGTGAAGCGCGGAAAGCCGCGCGGCCCGTCGCGCTGCCCGACGTAGAAGTCGTGCCCGATCGCGCCGACGATGCTGTACTCCGCGCGCTCGACGCCGGCCAGCGCGCGACCGAGCAGCTCGTCGGCGTCGCCGGACCCGTAGGCGTCGGCCGTCAGCAGCGTGTCGATGCCGTCGCCGGGACGCAGCAGCGCCTCCAGGCGCTCCGGCGCGACCGGCTCGCCGAAGTGCAGATAGCGACCACCGCTCCAGGTTCCGATCGCGGTGTGGGAGGGCTGGCGCATCGTCACAGGGTACGGGGCGCGGCGCCGCGAGCGCGCTCCGCCACGACCGCTACGGCGCGACCCGCGATGCGCAGCGCACGGCCTTCGCCGCGTCTCCGCCCGCCTGCGCGATGCAGTGCAGCAGCGCCTCGCCGCCGTCGCCGCCGCCCGCGCGCGGGCCGAGGCTCTTGCCGAGACCCGACAGCAGCGCGCCGAGGTCGGCGTCGCCGATCAGCGCCGACAGCGGGCGCGCGTGCTGCGGGGTCGCGACCTCGAACGTGGTCTTGTCGACGTCGTCGAGGCGCAGGCGCAGGTCGATGCGCCCGCCGTCGAGGCCGGTGATCGGCGACTGCGAGGCGTCCTTGAACGTGAAGTCGACGACCGCCGTGAGCCGGCGCAGGATCCGGTCGGAGACGCCCGTCCAGATCTCGACCTTCGCCGTCTTGACCGCGTCGGCGATCTGCTTGCGGAGGTTCGGCGTCAGCAGGCCGTCGCCGCCGCGCCCGCCGTCGAGCAGCTTGGCGACGTCGGCCAGCAGCCGGGCGACGTCGAGGTCGCCGGTGACGTGGGTCGTCTCGACGCCGTCGATGATCGCGCCGCCGTGCTCCTCGGGGTCCTTGACCCATGCGACGGGGTTCAGGCCCAGCGCGCCGAGGGCGCCGCGGGCCTTCGCCCGGCGGCCGTGCGCGTGCGAGCCGTAGCCGCCGAGCGCGTAGTCGCGGTCGCCGAGGCGCAGGTACGCGCGCTTGCCGGTCGAGCTCGCGCGGGCGCGCAGCGAGCTGCCCGCGATCGCGCCGCCGAGCGCGATGTCGAAGCGCGGGCCGGCGCCGGAGCCGGCGGCGGGCGCGGCGAAGGGGCCCTTCGCCGTCAGCACGATCGGGCCGCCGAGCGCCAGCAGGCCGTCGGGCTCCAGGCGCAGGCGGCCGCTGAGCCGGCCGCTGTCGAGGTCGGAGGTCGCGGCGAGCGTCTGCTCGAGGACGCTCGAGGCCGAGCTGGCGGCGCGCTCGTCGGTCTCGCCGCAGGCGGCCAGCAGGCCCGCGCAGAGCGCGGCGCAGGCCAGGACGAGCAGGGCGCGGAGCTTCGAGCGGTTCACGATGGCCGTCCTCGGGTGCAACGACAACTGCAGCGATACGGACATCCGCAACCTAGCATCGGGGTCGTGCGCCGGACCTCAGTTGTGGGGATCGTGTGGATGCTCGCGCTCGCGCTCTCCCCCACCGCCTCGGCCTCGCCGCTGACGACGCTGCGCCACGACGGCGCCGCCGTCACGCGCGAGGATCCCTACCTGCCCGCGGCCGGCGACCTGCCGCGCGTGCGCGCTCGGTCTGCGGCGCCGGCGTCGGGCGGGACGTCCGCGCCGAGCTTGCGCGCCAGCGGCGCGCGCGCGCCGCGGCGCACCGTGCGCTCGGAGCTCGACCGCATGCTGGCGGCCGCGGCGATCGACCAGGCGACGTACGACGCGCGGCTGGCGACGTACGCCGACGCGCGCCGGCTGCTGCGCAAGCTGCGCGGCGCGCGCCGGGCCGCGCTCGGCGCCGTGCTCGGCAACCTCGACGCGATCGCCGCGCGCGGCGACCTCAACGCCTCGCGACTGCCGGAGCTGTTCGAGACCCTCGCGCGCAATCGCGAGTGGTGGGCGCGCGGGCCGCTGCTGAGCTACGGGCGGCGCGTGAGCTTCCAGGGCAGCCCGCTCGTCTGGCAGTACTACACCGGCGACGGCCTGCAGATCCAGTGGCTCGGCACGTTCGGCAAGGCCAACGCGCTGTGGCAGTCGGGCACCCACGACGACGACCTGCGCGCGCTGCTCGACGCGGCGCTCCCGCTCACGGCCCAGCGCGCCGGCGGGATCGCGTTCGAGTACCTCTTCGACTTCGACGGCGGGCGCCCGCCGTGGGTCAGCGGCCTGGCGCAGGGCACAGCGATCCAGGCGCTTTCCCGGGCCGCGGTGCGACTGCACGAGCCGCGCTACTTCGAGGCCGCGCGCGCGGCGCTCGGCGTGTTTCGCGAGCCGCCGCCGAGCGGCGTGCGCGCGGCTACGGCGATCGGCGCGCACTACCTCATCTACTCGTTCGCTCCCGGGCTGCGCGTGCTCAACGCGTTCACGCAGTCGATCAACGGCCTGCACGACTTCGCGCTGCTCGCCAACGACGCCGAGGGCAAGGCGCTGTTCGCGGCCGGCGAGGCGGAATTGCGCGC
>JAWVGK010000004.1:0-2701 GCA_033855155.1 Solirubrobacteraceae bacterium
TTCGTGAGGATCTCGGCCAGTTCAGAACTTGACATCCGTGGCATCTCGATTTGCACAAGCGCCCGCACGATCGAGGCGTGCTCGCCGACCAGCTCACCGATTGAGCGAGCGACGCCCACGAGCACAATTGTCGACGTGATCGCGTGATCCGACAGCGTCTTGATCGTGTCGGCCAACGCCGTCAAGGCCCCGTCGTCCTCCACGCGATCCAACTCGTCGAGAACGATCAACACCGGCGAGTCGAGCGCATCCAGTTGACGGCGAACCAGCTCCGGTGAGAGACCGCGGTGTTCGTCGAGCACGACATCGAGTTCCGCGAAGACATTGGCCCACAGCGATTCGAAGGTGTCCTCGGTGCTGCAGTTCACGCGAACCGTCCGGTAGTGCTCCCGCCTAGTCGCGTTGTCGAAGAACTGCGCAACAACGTTCGCGAGCGACGTCTTTCCGACCCCTCTCTCGCCATACAGACCGACATGCTGTCCCGCCATGGACACCGCGCTGACGATGTCCGTCAATTGCGGCATCCGCCCGGCCAGCATGTCCAGCCTCCCGACCGGCGTACCCGGCGTGAATGCTCGGGCCACCGCGGCAATCCGCTCGACCTTCGCCATCTTCGTCATATAAACACCGCCATGAATGGCACAGTAGCAGCCTAGTATGACCTAAGGAACGGAGCACCGCCGGTGGGTACGTGCATATGCACCCGCTACGGCGGCGGCCCCTGCGGCAGGCCCGCGCCCTTGCGCTGAAAGACCTCCAGCAGCTCGTTCTCGTGCGCGACGCGCCCCTGCGCGCCGTCGAGCTCGCGAAACGCCGCCTTGAGGATGTGCACGCCCTCGGCCGCATGGGCGGCGATGTGGTGGGCGAGCCTCAGCGCGGCGTCCTCCGCCTCGGCGGCGGGGACGCTGTCGTGCACGAGGCCGATCGCCGCGGCCTCGCCGGCGCCGATCGTGCGGCCGGTGAAGATCAGCTCCTTCGCGCGCGCGACCCCGACCAGCGGCGTCAGGCGCGCGGGGCCGACCGGCACGCCGAGGCGCGCGCCCGCCCATGCGAGCTTGAGGTTGTCGCCGGCGATGCGCAGGTCGCAGCCGGCGACGAGCTCGGCGCCGCCGCCGACGCAGTTGCCGACGCAGACGGCGATCGTCGGCACCGGGAAGGCCTCGAGCGCGGCGAGGAAGTGCGAGAACGACTTCATCCGCGCGATGCCGCCCTCGTAGGTCAGCGGCTCGGACACGTCGATGCCCGAGCACAGCGCGCGCTCGGACGTCGTCGAGAAGACGAGCACCCGCATCGTGTCGTCGATCGCCAGGCGCTCGAGCCATTCGACGAGCTCCGCGAGCAGCTGCGAGTCCAGCGCGTTGCGCCGCTGCGGACGGTCGAGGCGCAGCACCGCGATGCCCTCGGCGATGACGGCGTGCTGAAGCGAGGCCATGCCCCTATAGAATCCGAAATCGTGCTTCGCCGCCTCCCGGTCACCGCCACGATCGCCCTCACGACGCTGCTGCTGTTCGCCGCCCCGGTGATCGCGCACGACGGCGGCGAGGGGACCTACGGCGAGACGAACGACCGCGTCGTCACGAACGCCGGCTTCATCCTGATCATCTTCTTCCCGCTGTTCATCCTCTTCGTGTCGCTGCTGCAGTGGCAGCTGGAGAAGCGCAAGTACCGCCGTCAGGCAGCCGAGAAGGCCTCCGCCGCCGTCCCCGGCGGCTGGTAGCGCCCACCGCCGGGCCGCCGCCGGTCAGCCGTCGGCGTCGTGCGGGCGGATCTCGTCGGGCTCCGCGTACTCCGCCGCGGCGCGGTCGGATTCGAGCTCGGGCGTGAACGCGTCGCGCTCCGGATAGCCCGTGCCGTCGTCGTGCGTCGCGTTGCGCACGAGGTCGTGCTCGGCGAGCTCGAAGCCCTCCTGCTCGCCGCCGCCGGCCTCGTAGACCGGCCGCATCGCCTCGTCGAGCCCCTCGTCGTCGAGCACGCCGCCGCCGAGATCCGGCACCGGCCCACCGATCGCGGCCGCCTCGGCCGCCGCGGCCCACTCCTCGCGCGTCGCGAGATCCGGCTCCTCGTCGCGTTCCATGGGGGCGAGGTACCCGCTCTGGCGGCGAACCAGCGCCGATAGGCTGTGATCGTCGCCAGCCGCAACACCGAAGAGGAGACCGATGACGTACTTCGTGACGGGCGCGACCGGGTTCGTCGGGCGCCATCTCGTCGAGCGGCTGCTCGAGCGCGACGGTGACGTCCACGTGCTCGTCCGCGAGGGCTCGCAGGAGCGCCTCGTACGCCTCGTCGAGCGCTGGGGCGCCGGCGCGCGGGAGCTCGTCAAGCCCGTCGTCGGCGACCTGACAGAGCCGCGGCTCGGCCTCTCCGACGACCAGGTCGCGCAGCTCGCCGGCGGCGTCGAGCACGTCTTCCACCTCGCCGCGATGTACGACATGACCGCCGATGACGCCGCGAACGAGCGCCTGAACGTCGGTGGCACGCGCGCCGTCGTGGCGCTCGCCAACGCGCTCGGCGCGGGCTGCCTGCATCACGTCTCCTCGGTCGCCGTCGCCGGCGAGCGGCGCGGGCTGTTTCGCGAGGACCACTTCGACGAGGGCCAGAAGCTCCCGTCCGCCTATCACCGCACGAAGTTCCTCGCCGAGAAGCACGTCAGGGACGCGGCGACGGTCCCGTGGCGCGTCTACCGCCCGGCGATCGTCGTCGG
>JAWVGK010000005.1:0-9149 GCA_033855155.1 Solirubrobacteraceae bacterium
GCGTAGCCGACGCGAAACTCGCGCAGCGTCCCCTCCTCCAGACCGCGGTCCGCGAGGTAGGCGCGCGCGCGCTCGGCCTCGCGCGACTCCCACAGCTGGCGCACGTAGAACGCGGCCGTGCGTTCGAGCAGCTCGAGCAGGCGCTCGGAGCGGATCCGCTTCTCGGCCGCGCGCGGATCCTCCTGCTCGAGGTCGAGCGCGACCTTGTAGCGGTCGGCGAGCAGCTCGAGTGCGCCCTTGAAGTCGACGCCCTCGGTCTCCATGACGAATGTGAACGCGTCGCCGGAGGCCTGGCAGCCGAAGCAGTAGTAGACCTTCTCAGCCGGGTTGATGCCAAACGACGGCGTGCGCTCGTCGTGAAACGGGCACAGGCCCGTCAGGCGGTTGGCGCCAGCGCGGCGCAGCTCGGTGCGCGACGAGACGAGGTCGACCATGTCGACGGCGTCGCGGACGCGGTTCTTGGAGTCGTTGGTGTACAGGGCCAGGCCCTCAGCCGCTCACAGCGCGAACGACGCCGGGACGCTCAGCGCGCTGAAGGCGCGCACGGCGTAGCGGTCGGTCATGCCGGCGAGGTAGTCCGTGATGCGCTGCGGGTGGTCGGCGCCTGGCGCGCCGCCGCCGTCGGGCAGCAGCGCCGGATCGGAGGCGTAGTGCGTAAACAGCGTGCGCAGGACGCGCTCGATGCGCGAGTGCTCCTGGCGCGCGGCGTCGCCGAGGTAGACCTGCTCGAACATGAACGCGCGCAGGACGGTCATCGCATCGCCGGCCGCGTCGCCCTGGACGATGTCGCCGGCAGCGTCGGAGCGCTCGACGAGGTCGTGCACGAGCGCGTCGATGCGCTGCGAGCCGGTCGCGCCGAGCACGGCGATCGCCTCGGACGGCAGCGACGACGTGCGCAGGACGCCGGCGCGCAGCGCGTCGTCGATGTCGTGGTTGATGTAGGCGATGCGGTCGACGATCCGCACGATCCGCCCTTCGAGCGTCGCCGGCATCGGCGCGCGGCCCGAATGGCAGAGGATGCCGTCGCGGACGTCGTCGCAGAGGTTCAGCCCCGCGCCGCCGCGCTCGAGCACGTCGACGATCCGCAGCGACTGCTCGTAGTGGCGAAAGCCCGTCCCGAAGCGCTCGCGCAGGCAGGCGTCGATGACGGCCTCGCCGATGTGGCCGAAGGGCGGGTGGCCGAGGTCGTGGCCGAGGCCGATCGCCTCGGTGAGGTCCTCGTTGAGGCGCAGCGCGCGCGCGACCGTGCGCGCGATCTGCGTGACTTCGAGCGTGTGCGTCATGCGCGTGCGGTAGTGATCGCCCTCGGGCGCGACGAAGACCTGCGTCTTGTGCTTCAGGCGCCGGAAGGCCTTGCAGTGCACGATCCGATCGCGGTCGCGCTGCAGCGGCGTGCGCAGCGCGCAGTCGGGCTCGGCGACCGTGCGTCGCGCCGGGTAGGAGCGCGCCGCCTGCGCCGACAGCCCGTCCTGCTCCCATGCCTGGCGGCGGGCCGCGAAGCGTGCGGCGACGGTCCCGTCGGCGGTGATCGCGTCCATCGTCGGATTCTCGCAGCCGCGGGGTACGCTGCCGCTGTGCTCGCGCTGGGCAAGACCGCAGAACCACCGCACGTTGCGCTGATGGAGGTGCCCGAGCCCGAGCCGCTGCCCGATCAGGCGCTCGTCGCGGTGCGCGCGTCGTCGTGCAACCGCGGCGAGGTGCGGCGGCTGCCCAGCCAGCCGGACGGGTTCGTCACCGGCTGGGACGTCGCCGGCGTCGTGGAGCGCGCCGCCGCCGACGGCAGCGGCCCGCGTGCGGGCGCGCGCGTCGTCGGCCTCGTCCTCGGCGGCGCATGGGCGCAGCGGGTCGTCGTGACCGCGACGACGCTCGCCGAGCTGCCCGACGGCGTGAGCTTCGCGCAGGCGGCGACGCTGCCGGTCGCCGGGATCACCGCGCTGCGCGCGCTGGAGATCTGCGGCTTCGTGCTCGGCCGAACCGTGCTCGTCACCGGCGCGAGCGGCGGCGTCGGGCGGCTCGCCGTGCAGCTCGCGGCGCTCGCGGGCGCGCACGTCACCGGCGTGTCGCGCAACGCCGAGCGCGCTCGCGGGCTGCGCGAGCTCGGCGCCGAGCGCGTCGTCTTCGACCTCGCCGGCGACGACGCGCGCTATGACGCGATCGTCGAGGGCGTCGGCGGTGCGACCCTCGGCTGCGCGCTGCAGCGCGTCGCGCCGCGCGGCGTCGTCGTGTCGTTCGCCTCCAGCGACACGGAGACGACGTTCCCGACGCGCGCGCTGTTCGG
Source organism: Solirubrobacteraceae bacterium (assembly GCA_033855155.1). Taxonomy (GTDB): domain Bacteria; phylum Actinomycetota; class Thermoleophilia; order Solirubrobacterales; family Solirubrobacteraceae; genus CADCVQ01. The sequence continues at coordinate 2,279 of JAWVGK010000005.1, forward strand.
CGGCGCCCCCGGCGCCGTCCTGCGCGGCCTGTACGTCTTCGACGAGCTGGCGCACACGCAGAGCACCGCCGCCGACCTCACGCGGCTGGCGGCGCTCGTCGCACACGGCAGGCTCGACGCGCAGATCGATCTCGAGCTGCCCTGGCAGGACGCCGGCAGCGCGATCGAGGCGCTGCTCGAGCGCCGCGTCGCCGGCAAGGCCATCCTGCTCGTCGACTGACCGCGCCTACGGCGGCGTCTGGGCCTGCTTGAGCTGCTCGACGTCCCGAGCGAGGTCGTCGATGCGGCCCGCGAGATCCTGCACGGCCTGCGAGGCATCGGTCGAGGGGCGGTCGGAGAGCGTGCGCACGGTGCGCTCGAGCGCGTCGAGGCGGCCGCCGAGCGCGGCGCTGTCGTTGCCGGCGCCGGCGGGCGTGCCGCGCGCGGTGCGCAGGCCCTGGACCTCACGGCTGAGGCGGTCGACGCGGTCGGCGACGCGCGAGACGCGCTCGTCGCTCGCCAGCCCGCCGCGCGAGCCGGTCGTGCCGTTCGCGCGCGTCAGCGCGTAGGTCGCGACGCCGAGCGCGACGACGGCGAGCACGCCGACGACGGCCAGCCACGTGCGCAGCGACGCGACGGCGTCCTCGAGCCGTGAGAGCGGCAGGCTCGAATCGGGTGCCGGCGTCACGACGCGCTCCCCGACGGCGGGCGGCGCGTCGGCTGGATCGGCTCGGGCGGGCGGTCCCGCGGTGGCGTGGTCGACATGGCGTCAGGTCTGCCCCACCATGCCGGCCGCCAAGCGCCGCGGCGGCCCGCCCGGACGATCGTCCGAGCGGGCCGTCGCGACTGCGGTCAGCCCGTGAACGCGGGCATGACGGCCCGGCGTCCGCAGCGGCTGAACGCCGTCCGCAGCGTCCGCGACCTCGTGCCGCTCTGCTTGCTGAAGATGACACGCGCAAGCACGCGATGCACCCCCGGCCGCTTCGTGCGCGGGTTGACCGGCAGGACCCAGCGGTCCCCGCTGTTCGGGCTCGACAGCACGCGGACGGTCTTGCCGTCCATCGTGAACACGACCCGCTCGATCTCACGGCCGCTGACCGTCACGCGGAACGGCGTGCCCTGGCAGCCCGCCTTGCCGCTGATCGCGGCGGTGCCACGGGCGCACAGCTCGCCGCCGGCGGGAGCCGGTCCCGGCGAGGGAGTGCACGGGTACGTCGCCGGCGCGCTGGCCGCCGCTGCCGGTGCGACCGCACCGGCGGGCGGCGGCGGGGGCGGCGGGGGCACGGACACCGGCGGCGGGGTCGTCGTCTTCGGCGGCGGCGGCGTCGTCACCGTCGTCTGCTCGTTGGCGTCGTTGCACGCCCCGCTCGCCGCGACGTTGTTCGCGTCGCCGCTGTAGAACGCCCGCCAGCGATACGTCCCCCCGACTTCCGGGGTGAACGCCTCGGAGGACGCCGTCCCGACGGTCCTGCCGGCGTTCAGCGCCAGCGGCCGAGCGGGGCTCGTGAGGATCGCCGTCGTGCACGTCGCGTCGTCCGGCCCGTAGAGGCGGAACTCGACCGTTCCGGCGCCGGTGCCCGAGACGACCGGCTCGACGAGCCCGCTGACCTTCGCGGTGTCGCTCAGCGACCCGCCGCCGAGCCCGATGTTCGGCGATGCCTGCGTGTCGATCGTCGGCGACGCGAGTCGCACGTCCGTCGACTCGCCGGCGGCGTTGCACGGACCGTTCGTCGCGACGTTGTTCGTGTCGCCGCTGAAGAACGCCCGCCAGCGGTACGTGCCGGTGGTCGGTGGCGCGAAGGCCTCCGACGTGGCCGTGGCCGTCGTGTCCTGGTCGGCGAACGTCAACGGCCGCTTGGAGGACGTGAAGACGACGGTGGCACAGCTCGCGTCGTTCGCGCCGTACAGGCGGAACTCGACTGTCGCCTCGTTCGTGCCCTTGATCGCGTTCACGAGGCCGGTCACGGTTGCCGTATCGGTCAGCTTCCCGCCGAGTGCCATGTCCGGCGATGCCTGCGTCGCGATCGCCGGGGTGGCCTTCGTCACGACCGTCGTCTCGTCGGCCTCGCCACACTCGCCGGCGGCGCTTGAGTTGTTGTCGTCGCCGCCGTAGGAGGCGACCCAGCGATAGGTCCCGATCGCCGTCGGCTTGTAGGACTGCGACGTCACAGACACCGGGCTGGCCGGCGAGCTCGGCATCGCGATCGTCGAGATGAACACCGCCGTGCCCGTGCACGACGCGTTGTCCGGTCCGTACAGGCGGAACACGACCGACGACGAGCCGGTCGGGCTGACGCGTCCGGTGACCGTCGCGACGTCCGACAGGTTGCCACCGAGCTTCGTCTCGTCGGATGCCTGCGTCGTGATCGCCGGCTTGGCCTTCGTCACGACCGTCATCTCGTCGGCCTCGCCACACACGCCGGCGATGGCGACGTTGTTGTCGTCGCCGCCGTAGGTCGCCACCCAGCGATAGGTCCCGATCTCCGTCGGCTTGTAGGACTGCGACGTCACCGACACCGGGCTGGCCGGCGAGCTCGGCAGCGTGACCGTCGACGTGAACGTCGGCGTGCCCGTGCAGGTCTCGTTGCCGGGGCCGTAGAGGCGGAAGACGACCGACGACGATCCGGTCGGGCTCACGCGGCCGGTGACCGTCGCGACGTCCGACAGGTTGCCACCGAGCTTCGTGTCATCCGACGCACGCGTCGTGATCGACGGCGTCGCCTTCGTGACGACCGTCATCTCGTCGGCCTCGCCGCAGACGCCGGCGACGCCGACGTTGTTGCGATCGCCGCCGTAGGTCGCGACCCAGCGATAGGTCCCGTCCTCGGTCGGCTTGTAGGACTGCGACGTCACCGACACGGGGCTGACCGGCGAGGTCGGCAGCGTGACCGTCGACGTGAACAGCGGCGTGCCCGTGCACGTCTCGTTGTCCGGGCCGTACAGCCGGAACACGACCGACGAGCCGACCGGGCTCACGCGGCCGGTGACCGTCGCGACGTCCGACAGGCTGCCGCCGAGCTTCGTGTCGTCCGAGGCATGCGTCGTGATCGACGGCTTCGCCTTGGAGACCTCGGTCATCTCGTCGGCGTCGTTGCACCCGCCGGCGACGGGGGTGTTGTTGGCGTCGCCGCCGTAGAACGCGCGCCAGCGATAGGTGCCGGCGCCAGGGGGCGTCGTCGAGCCGGACGACGCGCTGCCGGCGGTGTTCGCGGGAGCGTTGTAGCTCAGCGCCTTGACGCCCGACGAGAAGATCGAGATGTTGCACGCGTCGTCATCGGGGCCGTACAGCCGGAAGGTGACCTTGCCGGCGTTGGCGCCCGTCGTCACGGGGCTTACCAGGTCGCTGACGGTCGCGAAGTCGCTGAGCTGCCCGGCGCCGAGCACGATCGGCGCAGAGGCGTTCGTCGCGATCGCCGGCGTGTGCAGGGCGACCGTGGTGCCCGCCGTGCCGACGCCGCCGCCCGTCTTGTCGACGTTCTCGGGGCCGATGTCGATGCCGGCGGTGCTCGCCTTCTGGTCGGTCTGCAGGCCGTTGGTCGAATCGCCGTCGGAGTCGCGCGGTGCCTTGCGCACGTCGACGGTGAAGTCGACGATGCATCGGCGGACCGCGAAGCTGCCGTCGGAGGGGCCGAGAACCACGGGCGAATCGGGGTTGAAGCTGTACTTGCCCATCGCCGGATCGCCCGGCGTCGTGGTCGTGATCGCGAACGTCCTGTTCTCGCATGCCGAGCCCGTCCGGCCGCGGCCGGTCATCGGGTTCGGTACCAGCACCCCTGGGTCGGCCGATCCGACGGGACAGTCCTCGCCGAAGGTCCGCGAGGCGCAACTCGGAACGAGCGTGATCTTCGTCAGCCGGTAGCTGTCGGTCGAGTAGCCGCTCTCGCCGAAGCCGTTGACCGACTGGTTGATGATGACCAGCGAGGATCGAACGCCGGTGGCGCCGACCGTGACGTCTTGCGGCACCGTCGGCACCATGCTGAAGCCGACGCCGGCCCAAGCCGATGTCGCGCCGCAGAGCAGCGCGACGCACGTCGTCAGTCCGGCAGCGAGCGCCCGCGTGCTTGCTCGGCCGCAGCGCCCGTTCGGGCGCTGATGGGCATCCTTACCCCTAAACATGCTATTTCCCCTTTTTTGACGGCGAAGGACAGTTCATCCGTAAACGGCTTCGCAGCGCTCATGGTACCCCAGTGCAGTGCGTCCGGCAATTTCCTGCTGCGACACCGTGCCGCATCCGTCAGATTCCCCGGATCCTCGCGACGACTGCGAGCGACCCGGTCGGTGCGAAGACCCGCGCGGGCCGTGGCCCGCGCGGGAACAACGCTTGATCTGTGCTGTGCCCTAGCCGGTGAAGGCCGGCGCGTTCGCCCTCCGTGCGCAACGGCTGAAGGACACCCGCATCGTCTTGGCCTTCGTCCCGCTCTGCTTGAGGAACGTCGCCCGGGCGATGATGCGGTGCACGCCGCGGCGCAACGTGCTCGGCTTGACCGGCAGGACATACCTGCTGCCGCTGTTGGGCTTGCTCAGCCTGCGAACGATCTTCCCGTCGAGCGTGAAGACGACCCGCTGGATCTGACGTCCGGTGACCGTGACGCGGAACGGCGTGCCCTGGCAGCCGGTGTGGCCGGCGATCGCCGCGGTGCCGCGGGCGCAGAGCTTGCCGCCGGCGGGCGCGGGGCCCGGAGGTGTGGTGCAGGCCTCCGACAGGACGCCGGCCTTCGGCGGCGTGACGACCGGCGGCGTCACCGTCGTGACCTCGCTCGCCTCGTTGCACAGCCCGGTGACGGGGGAGTTGTACGCATCGCCGCTGTAGACGGCCTGCCAGTGATAGACGCCCGCCGCGGTCGGCGTGTACGTCGGCGACTGCGCCGTCCCGCCGGTCTGCGTGTTGTTCAGCGTCATCGGCTGAACCGGCGAGGTGTAGATGGCGGTCGCGCAGGTCGTGTCGCCGGGTCCGTACAGGCGGAACGTGACCGTTCCGGCGCCGGTGCCCGTCTCGGGCTGCGTGAGGCCGCTGATCGTGGCCTGGTCGGACAGGTTGCCGGCTCCGAGGACGACGTTCGCCGACGCGTTGGTCGTGATCGCCGGCGACGTGAGGACGGTCGTGCCTGCCGTGCCGACGCCGCCGCCGGTCTTGTTGACGTTCACGGCGGTGGGGCCGATGTCGGTCCCGGTCACGCCGCCCTTCTGGCCCGTCTGCAAGCCGATCTGGCCCGGCCCGACGCCGGCGACGGCGTCGATCGTCGGCAGCTTCAGCACGTCGGCGGTGTAGGTGATGATGCACTGCCGCACGGCCACCCCGGCACTCGATGCGCCGAGCACCAGCGGTGCACCGGTGATCGCGACGGCGTACTTGCCCATCGGGGCATCGGCGAGCACGAAGTTGAAGGCCCGTCCGGCACACACCGATCCGGCCGCTCCGACGCCGCTGAGGGGATTGGGCACGAGGACGCCCGGGTCGAGCGAGCCCGCGGGACAGTCGCTGCCGACGGTGGTCGAGCCGCAGCTCGGGACGACCGAGATCGTGTCGACCCGCATGTCGTCGGTGTCGTAGCCGGACTCGCCCGGACCGTCGGTCGAGGCGTTGGTGATCACGAGCAACGACTGCACAGCCTTGTCGCCGACCGCGACGTGCTGCGGAACCGTCGGCACGATGCTGAAGCCGACCCCGGCCCACGCCGACGAGGCGCCGCCGAAGAGCGCGACGCACATCGCAGCGGCACCTATGAGTAGCGGCGCCGCGCGGCGCCGGCTTTGCTGGTCCGACGCGATCCGTGCGTCGCCTACGACATCCTTGCGAACGATCATGCAGTTCTCCCCACTCGGGTCGGCCCGAGCCATCAGCCGGTTATACCCGTCTTGCCGGGTTGGCAAGGATGCTAAACGGACGATCGACGGCGCTGGACGAATGTCCGACAGCCGACGCGCCAACTGCTACGGAGCGATCGTCGGCTGCGAGGACGCGTCAGGCGCCACGGATCGCCGCCTGGGCGGCGGCCACGCGCGCCACCGGCACGCGAAACGGCGAGCAGGAGACGTAGTCGATGCCGGAGTGATGGAAGAAGTCGATCGAGTCCGGGTCGCCGCCGTGCTCGCCGCAGACGCCGAGCTTCAGGTCGCGCTTGGTCTTGCGGCCCAGCCACGCGCCCATGCGCACGAGCTGCCCGACGCCGGGCGTGTCGATCGTCTCGAACGGCGAGCGGTCGAAGATCTTCATCTCGATGTAGCGGGCGAGGATCTTGCCCTCGATGTCGTCGCGGCTGAAGCCCAGCGCGGTCTGCGTGAGGTCGTTGGTCCCGAAGGAGAAGAAGTCCGCGTGCATGGCGATCGTGTCGGCGAGAAAGCAGGCGCGCGGCAGCTCGATCATCGTCCCGCACAGGTAGTGCTCGCGCGCGACGCCCTCCTCCTTGGCGACGCGGAAGATGAGCTCCTCGATGATCTCGAGCTCGCGCTCGTAGTCGATGAGCGGGACCATGACCTCCAGGCTCGGCGGGTGGCCGAGGCGCTCGGTGACGGCGCACTGCGCGCGCATGATCGCGCGCACCTGCATCTCGTAGATCTCCGGGTGCAGGATCGCCAGGCGACAGCCGCGCGTGCCGAGCATCGGGTTGACCTCGCGCAGGGCGTGCGCGCGCGGGTCGTCCTCGTCGGGCGGCAGGAACTCGTGCAGCGGCGGGTCGAGCAGGCGGATCGTGACGGGCAGCCCGTCCATCGCCTCGAGGATGTCCTCGAAGTCCTGCTGCTGCAGCGGCAGGAGCTCGTCGAGCGCGGCGCGGCGCCCCTCGAGCGTGTCCGAGAGGATCATCTCGCGCATCTTCGGCTGGCGGTCGGCCGCCATGAACATGTGCTCGGTGCGGCACAGGCCGATGCCGGCGGCGCCGAACTCGCGCGCCTT
>JAWVGK010000006.1:0-12332 GCA_033855155.1 Solirubrobacteraceae bacterium
CGGGTGACGCTCGCTATGAGGTCGTAGTCGGCGTCGTAGTGCAGGGGCGTGACCTACGCACGCTCGGCCGCGGTGATGCCGGTCGTCCCGAGGATCTCGCGCGCTTGGGCGATCTTGTCGTCGTCGATCGCGAGGGTGGTCTTGCGCACGTGGATCACGACAGCCAGCTGCTATCCGCGCGTCTATCCGATGCTGCGCTGTTAGGACAGAGCAACCAAGACGCTGACGCTCGACGGCGGAGATCCAGACCGCGACCCGCCGAGACCCGCTTCGCCCGTGGCATCGCCGTCGGCGCAGCCGCTGCTGACGGCGCGTGGGCGAGGCTGTGCGCCGGGGCGGTAGCGTGAAGGTCCGTGCGAGCCGAGGCCGAACTGCACGATGCCGTGTGGGCATCGCTGCCCGCCGATGCCCGGCCGGAGCGCTGCGCCCTGCGGCGCGCGTTCGCGCTGTCGCACGTGCGCGGCGGCGACACCGTGCTCGACGTCGGCTGCGGGGCCGGCGAGTTCAGCGCGGCGCTGGCCAAGGTGGGGGCGCGTCCGATCGCCGTCGACGTCGCGGTCGAGGCGCTGCGCCGCGCGCGCTCGCGCGTGCCGGACCTCGATGCGCGGCTGTGGGTTGCCGGCGACCCACTGCCCGTGCCGGACAACGCGGTCGACGTCGTCTGGGCTGGTGAGGTGATCGAGCACGTCGTCGACGTCGCGCCGTGGCTGTCGGAGCTACGCCGCGTGCTGCGCCCGCGCGGGACGCTGCTGCTGACGACGCCGCACCACGGCCCCGGCACGCTGCTGCGCCTCGCGCTCAGCCCGCGCCGCTTCGCGCAGCACTTCGAGCCGCGCTCGGACCACGTGCGGTACTTCTCCCCGCGCACGCTGCGCGAGCTGCTCGAGGACCTCGGCTTCGATGTCGCGGAGCTGCGCACGGCGGGCGGCGTGCCGGGCCTGCGCGCGACGATCCTCGCTCGGGCGGTCCGCGGCTGAGCGTACGGGTGCGGGCAGGCGATCCGCGCCAGGCCCACGGTGCCTGTCGTAAGCCGCCGCAGCGTCGAAGTGCAGATACGGGGCTATGCACCGCCCCGATCCTCGTCTCGACCAGACGCGCGCCGGGCGCCGACGGTCGTTTGGCGAAGCTTCCCCGCGATTCGGGGAGCAGGTGCCACGCGCCCCGCCCCCGGCCGCCTTGCTGCCGCGCGGCGCCGGTGCCACGCGCCCGCCCCCCGGCCGCCGTGCTGCCGCGCGGCGCCGGGTGGCGACCGCCCCAGCGGTCGCGAGCGCTGCTCACCGCCGGCACGTCACCGAGCGCGTATCGTGAACCGCGATGCGCGTGCTGCTGGACACGACGTACGCGCAGCGCGGGCCCAGCGGCACCGGCGTGTACCTCGAGCGGCTGACCGCGGCGCTGCGCGACGCGGGCGTCGAGGTCGTCGAGGCGGCGAACCAGCGGCGGCCGGCGCCTGCCGGCGGCGGGCTGGGCAGCGCACGCAACCTCGCGCTCGACGCGCGCTGGACGCAGGTCGAGCTGCCGCGCCGCGCTCGCGCGGCCAAGGCCGACGTGCTGCACCACCCGCTGCCCGCGTTGGCCGCAAGGGCCCCGTGCGCGCAGGTCGTCACCGTCCATGACCTCGCCTTCGAGCGCCTGCCCGAGCTGTTCGCGCCGGCCTTCCGGCGCCACTCCTCGCTGACGCATCGCCGCGCCGCGCGCGGCGCCGACGCCGTCGTCTGCGTCTCGCAGACCACGCGCCGCGACGTGCTCGCGCGCTGGGGCGTCGACCCCGAGAAGGTCGTCGTCGCGCCGCACGGTCCCGGGCAGGAGCCGCGCCTGGTCGCGGCCGTGCGCGCCGAGCACTTCCTCTACGTCGGCGACGACGAGCCGCGCAAGAACCTCGGTTTGCTGCTCGACGCCTACGCCCGCTACCGCGCCGAGACGACCGAAACCGGCAATCCCCTCGCGCTCGTCCTTGCGGGGCGCGCGACCGCGAGCGCTCCCGGGGTTCGCAGCGAGCGGGCGCCGGACCTCGCGAAGCTCCTCGACGGCGCCGCCGCGCTCGTGCACCCTGCGCTGCACGAGGGCTTCGGGCTCACGGCGCTGGAAGCGATGAGCGCGGGCGTGCCCGTCCTCGCCGCGCGCTCGCCGGGCCTTGTCGAGACCGTCGGCAGCGCGGCGCTGCTGTTCGACCCCTACGACGCCGACCAACTCGCCGCCGCTCTGCACAGGGCGGCGACCGACCCGGCCCTGCGCGCCGACCTCGCGCGCCGCGGCCGCGAGCGCGCCGCCGCCTTCAGCTGGCAGGCCTCGGCGCGCGCCCACATCGCGGCCTATACCCTCGGCATAGGCACATGAAGGTTGCGATCCTCGGCACGCGCGGCATCCCCGCGTCCTACAGCGGCTTCGAGACGGCCGCCGAGCAGCTCGCGAGCCGGCTCACCCAGCGCGGTCACGAGGTCATCGTCTACTGCCGCCCGCACGTCGTCGACCGGCGCCTGAAGGAGCACAAGGGCGCGCGGCTCGTGCACCTGCCCGCGATCCGCAACAAGTACCTCGACACGTTCAGCCACACGTTCCTGTCGGCGATGCACTGCGCGCGCCGCGTGCGCCCGGACGTCGCGCTGTTCTTCATCGCCGGCAACAGCCCGATGTGCCTGATGACGCGCGGCGCCGGCATCCCGACGGTCATCAACGTCGACGGCCTGGACTCCGACCGCTCGAAGTGGCCCGCCGTCGCGAAGGCGTACCTGCGCTTCGCCGAGCGCAACGCGCCGCGCTGGTCGGACACGGCGATCACCGACTCGCACGCCGTCGCCGAGATCTTCGAGCAGCGCTACGGCCAGCGCATCGGCGTCGTGCCATACGGCGTCGAGGATCCCGGCCACACCGGCACCGACACGCTCGAGCGCCTCGGCCTGGAGCCCAACAAGTACGTCCTCTTCGTCGGACGCCTGGAGCCCGAGAACAACCCCCACGTGCTCGTCGAGGCGTTCTCGCGCATCTCCAGCGAGCGCGCCCGCGGGATGAAGCTCGTCGTCGTCGGCGGCGCGCCGTATGCGCACGACTACATCAAGCAGGTCCAGCGCGCCGGCGACCCGCGCGTGATCTTCCCCGGCTACATCTTCGGCCGCGGCTACTGGGAGCTGCAGCACCACGCCTACGTCTTCTGTGCGCCGACGGAGGTCGGCGGCACGCACCCGGTCATCCTCGAGGCGCTGGCCGCCGGCAACTGCGTGCTGGTCAACGACCACGCGCCGAACGTCGAGACCGTCGGCGACGCCGGCGTGACGTTCTCCGGCAAGCAGGGCGTGCCGTCGCTGACCGCGCAGCTCGAGCGCCTGTTCGACGAGCCCGAGCTCGTCGAGCACTACCGCGCCAGGGCCCGCGAGCGCGCGCGGCGCTACTCGTGGGACGCCGTCACCGACGAGTACGAGCAGTTGCTCGTCAGCGTCCGCGCGATGGGCGGCCCGGGCGGCCTGCCCGTGGAGCTCGTCGACTCCGCCTCGCAGCCGCTCGCCGGGGCGACCTGACCGCCGCGGCTGCCGCGACCCCGGCGACCGCTGCCGACGGCGCCGCCGCCGAACAGGGACCGCCGCCGGACGGCGACGACCGCCGAACAGGGCCCCCCGCCGGACGGCCACGACCGCCGAACCGCCACCCTCGCCCGGCGGCGACTACCGCACGACGGTGACGTTCGCCGTGCGGCTGACCCGCACGCGGCTGCCGTTGGGCCAGCGCACGCGCACCGAGCCCGTGGCGGGCACGTTGACGCGCGCGTTGAAGTAGTGGCGCGGGCCCCCGACGGTCACCGTCTTGCGCGTGCTCCAGTGCTTGAGCCCCTTCCGGCGCCACTGGATCGCGACCTTCGGCCGCGCCGACGCCCCGGCCGCGCGCAGCATCCCGAACAGCCTCACCGGGTGGCCGCGGCGAACGCGCGGCGTCTTGACGTACAGCGGCGTGATGTACGCCTTGTAGGCCGGCTTGTGCTTGCCGGTGAGCAGCGTCAGGCCCGTCTGGAAGGTGCGCCATGCGAGCTGCGGGTCCTTCTTGACGCTGAATCCCGGGTCCGGCGCGTCGTCGACGAGCAGGAACTGGCTCAGCGCGCGCACGTTGGGGTTGCGCGAGGAGATGTACTCGGCCTGGTTGAGCCACGCCGCCTGCTGGGCGAAGGAGATGCTGAACGGGTCGGGCTTGGTCTGGTAGCCGTACTCGGTGAGGTACAGCGGCACGCCGCGCGCGGTCGGCAGCTTCTGCCCGTAGCGCAGGTAGATGCGTCGCAGCTCGCGGGTGAGGTCGCCGAGGTTCGCGAGCGTGATCCAGTCGCGCGGCTTGGGTTCGCGCGCGGGCGGCGACAGCATGTCGTAGGGGTGGTGGGCGTAGCCGGTCGCGTGGAAGAGCCCGGGGTTCTGCGCGACGAACGCGGCCGGGTCGGCCGGGCAGCCGCGAACCTCGGCGGAGGAGCCCTTGAGCAGGTTGAGGTTGTCGTCGACGCAGTACAGCTGGCGCACGAACTTCAGCGCGTCGATCGAGCCCGTGATGCCCTTGCGGTTCTCCGTGCCCTGCGGCGCCGTCTCGCCGACGAGGATCGTGTCGGTGCCGTGGCCGGTCGCCGCCAGCGCCTGCCATGCCGACGCGACCAGCGCACGGTAGGTGGAGGGCGCTGTCTCGATCTGCTGGCGAGCGTCGCGCGGGTCCGGCGACCACTGCGGCGTCAGCCAGCCCGCCTGGTTGGGCTCGTTCCAGATCGACCAGTAGTCGACGCGCGGCAGGCCCTCATACGTGCCGCTGTAGCGCTTGCCGACGGCCTCGACGAACTTGCCGAACTCGTCGGCGTTGGGCCCCCACGTCTGCTGCAGGCGCGGCTCGGGCGCCTCCTGGGCGGCCCAGCGCGGCACCGGCGACGTGATGTTGAGGTTCACGAGGATGCCCTTGGCCTGCGCGCTGCGGATGAGCGTGTCGTACTTCTCCCACAGCTTCGGCGGGTAGGCCGCCGGATCGGTCGCGTCGAAGCTCGGCTTGGTGACCTGGTCGTTGGCGGGGGCGATGATCCTCCAGAAGACCGACACGCGGATGCGGTCGACGCCGAAGGCCTGCAGCTGGTTGAGCGTGCTCTCGACCTGCTCCGGCGTGCCGTAGACGAGCAGCGGGTCGTCCTGGAACATCGACTCCTGCGTCAGCGACGCCGAGGCCGCGGATGGCAGGGCCGCCAGCACGAGGGCGGCAAGGATGAGGGGGAGCAGTCGTTTCAATGGGTCTTGGCGCGGGCGGCGATCTGTCTGCGCGCGTCAAGGAACACGCCGATCGGCCTGGAGGAGCGGGGGTCAAGATAGACCGCGCGGCGGCTTGCCGTCATCGCGGCCCGCGCATGACCGCTGCGCAGCTCGAAGTTCGCGAGCTCGATCCAGGTCTCGGGATTGGCCGGTTGCAGGTGCACAGCCTCCTGCAACGCAGCCCGCGCCTGGATCTGGCGGCGGCCGGCCTGCTGCTCGATCCGGGCCAGCTTGAACAGGGGATCCACGGCCAGCGGATCGAGCTCGTGGGCGTGCTGCGCCTGCTCGCGCGCCGCCGCGACGTCACCCGACAGCAGCGTGTCCAGCGACCGCTGGGCGAGGCCGTCCGCGCGCAGCGGCTGCCACACCGTCCACGTCGCGAGCAGCGCGAGCAGCACGACGGCGCCCGCGCAGATGGCGCGCGAACGCTCGTGCAAGCCGGCGCGCAGGCGCTCGTCGAGGCGACCGTGCGTGCGCCGCGTCGCCGCGCCGAGCGGGCCGCGGCCCGCGACCCAGCCGGCCGCGAGCAGCGCGACGATCGCGTTGCCCGGCACGAACCACGTCCAGTCGATCGTCGAGTGCACGCCGAAGACGACGACGACCGCGACGAGCGTCAGCAGCCCGATGCGTTCCGGCGTCGCGGCCACGGCAGGGCCGCGGCGCCGGCGCAGGCGCAGGCCCGTCGCCCGCGCCGCGCTCGCGAGCCACGCCGCCAGCAGCGCGAGGCTCACCGCCATCCCGGCGATGCCGAGGTCGGCCAGCGTCTGGACGGGGTAGCCGTGCGCGGTGCGCACGGCCTGCTCGACGCGCCGGTAGCGCCGGCGCACCGTCGCGTAGCCGCCCGCGCCGACGCCCCCGAGGACGTGATCCTCGAAGATCCGCAGCCCCTCGTCCCAGTAGCGCGCGCGGACGCTGCCCGACGACGCCAGCCGGCTGGGGTCGTTGACCGGCAGCACGGTGTCGGGGTCCGTCAGCGAGTTCCAGCTGCTCGAGATCGAGCCGCCGAGCCCGTCGTCCGACAGCGCGAGCCTGCCGGCGACGAGCACCGGCACGAGCGTCAGGCAGGCGAGCAGGACGACGCCGATGCGCCGGCGCGCGCGCGGGCTCGGCGGTCGCGCGGCGGCGACGAAGCCGACGCACAGGCCGGCGAGCGTCAGCACGCCGAGCAGCACGACGACGAGCACGAGCAGCTGCAGGCCGGCCTGCTCGCGCAGGCCCAGCGGCACGCGGTCGTCGCTCAGCGGGCCCTGCGAGAACGCCCACGCCGCCGCCACGCCGGCGCCCGTCGCGCCGACGAGCAGCACCGCCGCCGCGCGCAGGCGCAGCGGCTTGACGGTCAGCAGCCAGAACGCGGCGCCGGCCGCGGCGGCGAGCAGCGCGCCGCGCGAGTAGGACAGCAGCATCGTCAGCCCGAGCAGGCCGAGGGCCGGGTAGGCGAGCGCGTTGAGCGTCTGATGACCGGTGCGGCGGCAGCCGAGCCACAGCACGCCGGGCACGCCGAGCGCCGCCATCAGCCCGACGCTGTTCCAGTAGCCGAACGGCTCGCGCAGGCGGGCGTACTGCTCGTCGGGATTCAGCAGGCCGGGCGCGATCTTCGTCGCGACGGCGTAGGCGCTGACGACGACGGCCGACAGCGTGATCGCGCCGAGCACCGCGCCCCAGCGACCGGGCACGGCGTGCGCGAGCGCGGCGGCGGCGGCGAAGACCGCGACGTACGCGAACACGCGGTTTGCCTCAAGCCAGGCGTCCGACGGGTTCGCCGCCCAGGTCATCGACAGTGCGGTGAGGATCGCGAGCGCGACCAGCAGCGCGAGCGGGCCGATGCCCCACAGGCGCTCTCGCCGCGGCGCGAGCAGCAGCGAGCCGGCGACGGCGAGGCCGCCGCCGAGCACGAGCGCCATCTCGGTCGGCGCCGCGCGATCGAGCTGCAGTCCGCCGTCGGCGGTGAACGCGACGGCGCAGATGATCGCGGCGAGGCCGCTGGTCAGCAGCGGCTGGGCCGTCAGGCCTGGGACGCTCAGCGTCCCGACGCGGGCGCGATCGTCAAGCGCGGCGGGTGTGGACAAGGCTCCGTACGCGGACGGCGCCGAGCGCGAGCGCGCCGGCCAGCAGCACCCCCAGCAGGACGAGGATCGGCAGGGGGAGGTCCGCGCCGCTGGAGCTCGGGGCGCTGCCGACGCGCTCGGCCGCAACGGCGGTGGCGGCCTCGTCGGCGGGGGCGTCGCGCGCGGCGTCGCGGACCGCGGCGCGCTCCTGCGGCGTCGCCGCCGCGAGCTGCTGCTTGGCGGGCGCCACCGACGGCGCGGGGGCGGCCGGCCTGCCGCCGCTCGACGGCGCCGCGGCGCCCGTCTTGCGCTTGTCGCCCTTCCCGTCGCCCTTCGCCGCGCCCTTCGTCGCCGCCGCGTCCTGCGCGCGGGCGATGATGTCGCGGCAGTTGCCGTACTGGTCGGCGTCGGCGGGCAGCTTCGCGAGCGCGTCGCGGTACTCCTGCTGCGTGTACGTCCTCGCCATGATCTCGTCGTCGGTGCAGTCGTCGATGACGGTGCGACCCGATGCGTGGGCCGATCCGGCGAGCGCGAGCGCCATCGAGAGCGTGGCGAGGGCCAGTGGGATCTTGCGCATCACGCGGGTCACGGTAGCGAGCCGATCGCGGATCGCAGTCCGCAGGCCCACGCGTCGAAGGTGTAGGGGGCAACGTCGCGGCGGGCATTCGCGCCGAGACGGGCGCGCAGCTCGCCGTCGTCGTGCAGGCGCCGCAGCGCCGCGGCGAGCGCTTCGTGATCGCCGGCGGGCACGACGAGCCCGTTGCGCTCGTGGCGTACGAGGCCGCCCGCGACGGCGCCGACCTCGTCGCTGGCGATGATGGGCGTCGACTGGTTCATGGCCTCGTTCGCAACCAGCCCCCACGGCTCGCGAAAGTTGCGCGTTCGCAGCGACGGCATGACGCAGACGTCGGCGGCCGCCAGGAAGTTGCGCACCTGCTCGGGCGGTTGGGGCCCGATCGAGGCGACCGCGCCGCCGGCGGGGCTCCGGGGGGGCCCAGATCCACCGCCGACGAGGACGAGCGCGGCTGATGCTCCCAAACCTGACCAACGCCAAGCCTCCAGGAGCACCGACGCCCCTTTTGCCCAGCTTGGTCGGCCGACAAACACCACGGTGAACGGGTTTGTTTCGTCGACTTCGACCTGCTCTCCCCAGAACTCGTTGTCGACCGCCTGCGGTGCGACATGGACGTTGCGAGCCCCACGTGCGCGGGCGAACGCGGCGACGTGCGGCCCGTAGGCGACGACCGCGTCGGCGTCGCGATACAGGGCCGCGAGCAGGGGAGCGCCGGCGACCAGGTGCGCCGGCGTGCGCGGGTGCGCCCACAGCGCGGTCCACAGCACGAACGGGACGCGGCCGCTGCGCGCGCCGAGCCACGAGGCCGGCAGCGCGACGCGCCCGGCGGTGCCGCAGACGACCGCCCGGTAGGCGCCCGACGCGGCCAGCTCGCGGGTCTCGCGCTGCGCGACGTGGCGGTGCGGGACCCCCGGATCGGCCACGCCGGCGGTCGCGTGCGTCGAGCGCCCGCCGAAGATCGCGAGCTCGATCGGCACGCGGCGGTGCAGCGCCGCGAACGCCCCGGCGCGCTCGGGCGGCACGTGGTTGGTGACGAACAGGACGGGCTTCACGGCCGCGGCCCCGCCCCGCGCAGCGCGGCGTCGTAGGAGGCGACGGTGGCGGCGCCGCAGCCCGCCCACGAGAACGCGCGCTCGACGGTCGCGCGGGCACGCTCGCCCTCCGCGCGCAGCAGCGCAGGGTCGCTGAGCAGGGCGTCGATGCGCGCCGCGAGGGCGGCGACGTCGCCCGGCGCGACGAGCGACAGGCCGGCGCCGGCGCCGCGGATCTCCTCGGGCCCCGGCTCGCCGCCGGCGGCGATCGCCGGCAGCCAGCCCGCCATCGCCTCGACGTACGCGACGCCGAACGCCTCGTCGATCGACGGCATCGCCAGCAGCGCGGCGCGGCGGGTACGTCGCAGCGCCTCGTCGTGCGGCAGCTGCCCGGCGAGCTCAACGCGCGCCGCGATGCCCAGCCGGGCGGCGAGCGCCGCGAGCCGCTCGCGCTCGGGGCCGTCGCCGACGACGAGGTAGCGCAGCCGCGGGTGGCGGTCGGCCAGCAGCGCGACGGCACGCAGCACGTCGGAGTGGCGCTTGCGCGCGACGAGGTGCCCGGTCGTGACGACCGTCGGGTCGGGATACGGCTCGGCGCGCGCCGCGGGCAGGTCGGTGCCGAGGCGCACGACGTGCGTCGCGGGCGCGCCGAGGACGCGGCAGCGCCGCTCGATCCCGGCGCTGTTGGCGAGCACGAGCCGCGCGCGGCCGAGCGCGGCGCGCACGGCCGCCGCGCCCGCGGCCGATCCGGGCACGGTGTGGAAGACGTCGCCGCCGTGGACCGAGACGACGACCGGTCGCGCGATCGCCGCGCGCCGCACCGCCTCGCCCGCCGGGACCGCGTTATGCGCGTGGACGAGGTCGTAGGCGAAGTCGCGGCGCAGCGCGCGCAGCGCGAGCGCCAGCGACGGCGCCGCCCAGCGGCCCCACGTGCCGTAGGAGGTAGGTCGCGGCGGCGCGAGGAACGGCACGTACGTCACGTCGATGCCGTCCAGCTCGGCGTGCGGCGGCTGCGCGAGCGCGCGCGCCGCGGCGCCGGCGGCGGCGCGCGGGCCGGCGCGCAGCGCCGACCGCGGCGGCAGCGGACGATGCAGCACGAGCACGCGCACGTCGGCGCCCGCGTCGCGCGCGGCGATCGCCTGGCGGTGCGCCCAGACGCCGAGCACCGGGTCGGCCGCGCGCGGATAGAACTCGGCGACGACCGCGACCCTCATCGGGTCCTCGTCCACCTGCGACGACGACGCGAGGACGGCAGCCGCCGCGACCAGCGCGCCGCGTCGCGCGTGACGTACGGCCGCCCGGCGAGGAAGCGCGCCGCCTCGGCGACGGCGTCCGCGCGCACGTAGCCGCCGCCGACGGGCGTCGTGTGCAGGATCGGCGTCGCGTCGACGACGCCCAAACGCCAGCCGTGCTCGGCGGCGAGCGCCGACCAGTGCACGTCCAGGCCCCAGCCCATGCGCAGCGCGGGGAACGGCAGCAGCGTGGCGAACGTCCGCGCGTGAAACGCCGTCAGCGGCCCGATCTCGACGAAGCGCGTCTCGCGCACGGCGGCGCGCCGGCGCCGCGTGACCGGCCAGGCGGCATGCGAGTGGCGGCGATGGGCGGGCTGTGCGAGCGCGATCTCGGCGTCCTCGGCGCAGTGCACGAAGCGGTCGAGGAAGCCGCGCGGCAGGACGACGTCGTCGTCGACGACGAGCAGCCAGTCGAAGCCGGCGGGCGGGTGCTCGGCGAGCAGCGCGTTCAGATGCTCGAACTTGCCGCCGGGGCCCATCTCGCAGGTGTGCATCGCGACCTCGTGGCGCGTGCGATGCAGCTCGATGCGCGCCGCGTTCATGAGCCGGCCGGGACGCTCGACGCCGAGCACGAGCACGCGCCGGCGCGGCGGCGATGCGCGCGCGGCGCGGTCCAGGCGGCGCCTGCGCGGCATGGCCTCGGCGTCCAGCAGCACGTCGGCGGCGCGCGCGGGGCCGCGACGCATGCCGCGCACGGTGCCGCTGGCGCCCGACAGGAAGTCCGGGCCCGTGCCGCGCTCGCGCCGCCCGCCGGCGCGCAGCGCCGCCCGCAGGCGCCCGAGCGCATGGGCGACCTGCACGATCCCGACGACGCAGCGATAGCGCCCGACGTGGGCGGCGCAGCCGGCGAGCACGCGCAGCTCCGCGACGAGCGACGGCGCGCTGTCCTTGTAGACGTCGAAGCGCCGGCTCGCCTGGCCGCGCCCGTAGGCGGCGCGCGCCAGCGCGCGCAGCCGCGCGTCGTCGCCGGCGCGGCGATGGTCGAGCTCGGCGGCGGCGACGTAGCGGATGCGCCCCCCGGCGGCGCGCAGGCGCGCCTGCCACTCCTGCTCGTCGCCGTAGAGCTCGCGCGACTCGTCGAAGCGCCCCGCCCGCTCGATCGCGCTGCGCCGCACGGTCATGTTCGCGCCCCACGCGTGCTCGACGTCGCGGTCGACGCGACCGTGGTCCTGGCTGGTGATCGGCGGGCCCTCGCGACCGCACGACCGCAGGCGGTGGTCCTCCAAGCGCGCGTGGATCGGGCCCGTCAGGACGCCGACGTCGGCGTCCGCGCGCGCGTCGGCCGCCAGCAGCGCCGCGAGCCAGCCGGCGCGCACGGCGACGTCGTCGTCGACGAACACGAGCAGCCCGCCGCGGGCCGCGTCGACGCCCGTGTTGCGGGCGGCGTTCAGGCCGCGCGAGGCGTCGTGCGCGACGTAGCGCGCGCCGTGGCGCGCGGCGGTCTCGCGCGTCGCCGCGGACGGGCCGTCGTCGACGACGAGCACCTCTGCGCTGGCCGCGGCCGCCTGCGGCGCGATCGAGGCGAGGGCCACGTCGAGATACCCCGCCCGCTCGCGGGTGGGGACGATGATGCTCGCCGTCGGGCCCATTGCCGCCGAGAGTCTAGGTTGGGGCTCCCCACGCACCGCCGGCGCGGCTCCTCCGCCGCCGGCACCCGCGCGTCCCGTGATCCTCTTCCTGCACAACCGCTACCGCACGACCGGCGGCGAGGAGCGCGCCGTCGACGACCTGCTGTGGCTCGTGCGCGAGCAGCTCGACGAGGACGCCGAGCTGCTGGCGCGCGACAGCGGCGACCTCGGCCGCGGGCGCGCCGCGGCGGGGCTGCTGCGCGGCGGCCTGTCGCCCGAGGAGGTCGGCCACGCCGTGCGCCGCAGCGGCGCGCGCGTCGTCCACGCGCACAACCTGCATCCGTCGCTGGGCTGGCGGGCGCTGGCGGCGGCGCGCGCGGCGGGCGCGCGCACGGTGCTGCACCTGCACAACTACCGCCTCGTCTGCGCGGTCGGCACGTGCTTCACGCGCGGCGCGGACTGCACGCGCTGCCACGGCCGCGACACCCGCCCCGGCGTGCGCCTGAACTGCCGCGGCACCGGCGCCGAGGCGGCGGTCTACGGCGCCGCGCTGGCGCTGTGGCAGCGCCG
>JAWVGK010000007.1:0-4513 GCA_033855155.1 Solirubrobacteraceae bacterium
AGTTCGATGAGCGCGCCCTCTTCGGTGCGCGTGACCTCGGGATCGGCGTCGACCGTGTGGCGGATGTAGACCGAGTCCTCGAACAGGGAGAGGATCTCCTCGTCGGAGGCGTAGCCCATCGCGCGCAGGAGCACCGTGATCGGCAGCTTGCGCTTTCGGTCGATGCGGACGAAGGTCTTGCCCTTCTTGTCGATCTCGAGCTCGAGCCACGAGCCGCGGGCCGGCATGAGGTTGGCCGTGAAGACCTGCTTCTCGCGGTCCTTGGGCTCCATGAGGTAGGCGCCGGGGGAGCGGACGAGCTGCGTGACGACCACGCGCTCGGTGCCGTTGATGATGAACGTGCCCCGCTCGGTCATCCACGGGAAGTCGCCCATGAAGACCGACTGCTCGCGGATCTCGCCGGTCTCGCGGTTGACGAACGCGACCGTGACGGTCAGCGGGCGGGCGTACGTGAGGTCCTTCTCGCGGCACTCCGCGATCGACGCGACCGGCTCGTCGAAGTGGAACTCGCCGAAGTCGACCGCCAGGTTCCCCGTGTAATCCTCGATCGGCGAGATGTCAGAGATCGTCTCGCGCAGCCCACCCTTCTCAGGATCGGTCAGCCACGCGAAGGAGCGGCGCTGGATGTCGATGAGGTTGGGGACTTCATGAACTCGTTCGAGGCGCGCGAAGGTACGGCGCGTACGAGGGGCGTCAACACGGGGCAAGGCGGCGACTCCTCAAGGGGTCGGAGGGGACGTACGACGGGCGGGGTCGGGCGCCGCGGCCGTGGGCCAAAAGGCGCGGACTCGCCAGGATAGCACAGCGATATGCGGTCCCCGCCGGGGACGGTCGACGCTCACGGACCCCGCCCCGAAGTTCGCGCTATGTGGGCGCGAAACCCATTGCTGGAGGCGGCTGCGGCTATCGGTCGACCCGGGGAATGTAGCGCGTACGGGTGCAGACGGGAAGTCCTGGACTCGTCGGCGGAGCCCGTATCGTCCGAGACGTGCAATTCGACCACGTCGCCCAGCGCGTGCCCGACGTCGCCGCCGCGCTGGCGTGGTGGCAGCAGATGGTCCCCGGCGCGCGGGTCGTGTACGCCGACGACACGTGGGGCCTGCTGGAGGCAGGCGGGGCGCGGATCGCGTTCGTGACCGCCGAGCAGCACCCAGACCATCTCGCCTTCAAGGTCTCGGACTTCGAGCTCGAGCGCCTCGCCGCCGAGCACGGCGCGTCGCTGGACGCGCACCGCGACGGCACGCGCTCGTTCTACGTCGAGGCTCCGGGCGAGCACCGCGTCGAGCTCATCGCCTACCCGGACGTGCTCGAAGAGGACGCGGAGTAGCGCGTGGATCGTCACGAACGGCGGTGGTTTCGTGACATCTGAGATGCGATCATGGAGGGCGTGGACGACGACGTGCTGAGCCGGATCGATCGCCGCACCGCGTCGACGGACGACGCCGTGCGCAAGCTGGCGGACATCCTGGAGGAGATGCGTGCCGACGGCCGCCGGCACGACCAGGCCCTCGAGGACCAGCGCCAGGCGATCGAGGACCAGCGCCTCGCCGCCAACCAGTGGAACCTCCGCCAGGAGCGGATCACGCAGGACATGCTCGCGAGCTTGCAGGAGCTGACCGCGACCTCGCGGGCGCTGACGGCGAGCATTCGCGAGTGGCGTTACGAGGGCATCGCGGAGGCGCGTGCCCAGCGCGCGGCGCTGTTCTCGATCCTCGACCAGCTCAAGGGCGGCGGGCCGGCCACGGCCTGAGCTACAGGTCCGCGCGGCGGAAGATGCGGTCGGCGACCACGCCGACGACGGCGAGGTAGCCGAGCACGTAGGGGTACAGCAGCGGCCCGGCGTCCTGCGCGCCGCCGAACGGGCCGAGCTGGACGATGACGCCGGTCGCGCCGCGGACGTCGGCGGTCAGCGCGTGCAGTCCGTTCTGGTAGATCGCCTCGAACGGCAGCGCCCACGAGCAGATCGAGGAGATGCGCTCGAGCGCCGACGAGCTCAGCGCCGAGCCGATCTGCCCGATGAGCCCCGACGCCAGGCCGGCGCCGAAGACCATGAAGATCGCGATCCCGTTAGCGGTCGAGGACAGCAACGTCGTGCCGAGCAGCGCGAGCGCGACGACGACGACGACCGCGGCCGCGAGCGACAGCCCGCCGAAGACCGGGTTGTCGGGCCAGTAGCCGCCGGTCGCGGCGGTCAGCAGGACGGCCGCGGCATAGACGGCGCTGACGTAGACGACGCAGACGGCGGCCGCGGCGAGGAAGCGCGCCAACAGCAGCGTCGAGCGCCCGATCGGTCGCACGACGAGCGGCTGCAGCAGCCCGCGCTCGGCGTCGCCGCGGACGGCGTTGAGCGTCACGAAGACCGCGAGCACGGTGCCGAGGAAGAGCGTCACGAACATCGCCAGGCCGAGCAGCGTCGAGCCGGTCAGCACCTCCTCGTGGATCTCCACCTGCGCCGGGCCGCCGCGGAACCTGTCGACCTCCTGAAAGGCCTGCGCGCTGCCGAAGGCGTACAGCGCGAGGAAGGCGAGCGTCAGCACGACGACGACGACGAGCACCTTGCGGCGGACCGCCTCGCGCAGCGCGTAGCCGGCGATGATCCGCAGGTCCATGACGGCTCCGTCGCGCACGCGCGTCAGCCCTCCTGCGCGCCGACGAGGCCGAGGTAGGCGTCCTCGAGCGAGCCGGCGACGACGCGCGCGCCGTAGATCCGCTCCCCGTCGGCGACGAGGCCGGCGACGAGCTCGGGGATGTCCTCGCGGCCGGCCTGCGGATAGCGCCGGGCGCCGCTGGCCGTCTCGATCTCGACGCCACCCGGGACCGTCAGCTCGGCCGGCGTGCCCTCGGCGACCGTGCGCCCGCGATCGACGATCACGACGCGGTCGCAGACGAGCTCGACCTCGCTGAGCAGGTGCGAGTTCAGCAGCACCGCGACGCCGCGGCCGCGCAGCTCCTCCAACAGGCCGCGCACGGTGCGCCGCCCGGCAGGGTCGAGCGCGCTCGTCGGCTCGTCAAGCAGCACGAGCGCGGGCTCGCCGATCAGCGCCTGCGCGATGCCCAGGCGCTGCTGCATGCCCTTCGACATCGCCTCGACGCGCCGCCCGGCGGCCGCGCGCAGCTCGACGAGGTCCAGCAGCCGGGCGCGCTCGGCGGCGCCGCCCGGCGAGCGCGCGAGGCGCTGGTGCAGCACGAGGACCTCGTCGGCCGTCGCCCAGCCGGGAAACCGAAACAGCTCGGCGAGATAGCCGGTGCCGGCGCGCGCGGCGGGGCTCCCGCAGGCGTGGCCCAGTACCTCGACGCGGCCCGCGGTCGGCCTGACGAGCCCGCAGGCGATCTTCGTCAGCGTCGACTTGCCGGCGCCGTTGGGCCCGAGCAGGCCGACGAGCTCGCCCGCCGTGACGCGCAGGTCGACGCCGTCGAGCGCGACCGCGGCGCCATAGGACTTGCGCACGGCGGTGGCGGAGAGCGCGTCGGGCATCGGCGTCGGAGGATGACGCACGGGCGTCACGAACTTGCAACGGTCCCGTGCGGATCGTGTGTTGTCTCGTCACATTCGCGCTGGCACAATCCAGCGCATGGACGAGCACGACTGGCTGCAACGTATCGATCGGCACCTCGAGGCGTCCGAGGATCACACGCGCCGCGGCAACGAGATCATGGCGCAGAGCAACGAGATCATGGCGCGCAACGAGCGCGCGTTCCTGGACCTGCAGAGCTACCTGCGCGAGGCGACGGCCATGCTCGGCAGGATGGCGACCGGGATCCACGACCAGACCGTCGCCTTCGTGGCGAGCCAGCGCGAGCTGCGCGAGGAGATCCGCGAGCAGCGCGCGGAGATGCGCGAGCAGCGCGAGGAGACGCGCGAGGAGATCCGCGAGCAGCGGGTGGAGATGCGCGAGCACGGCAAGGAGACGCGCGAGCACCACGACGAGGTGCGCGAGGAGATGCGCGCCGGACGGGCAGCGCTGTTCGCGATGATCGACCGCCTCAACGAGGGACCGCGACCCAGCGGCGCCTGAACGACGAAGGGCGCCACGCGGGCGCCCTTCGGTCCGGCGGCTGCGACCTCGTCGAGGCCGTGCGGGACTACTTGATCTCGACGCTCGCGCCGGCTTCCTCGAGCTCGGCCTTGAGCTTCTCGGCCTCGTCGCGGTCGACGCCCTCGCGGACGGCCTTGGGAGCCTCGTCGACGAGCGCCTTGGCCTCCTTGAGGCCGAGGCTCGTGGCCGAGCGGACGACCTTGATGACCTGGATCTTCTTGTCGCCGGCCGCCGTGATGACGACGTCGAACGTCGACTGCTCCTCCTCGGGAGCGGCGGCGTCGGCGCCGCCACCGGCGGCGGGGGCTGCGGCGGCGGCCTGAGCCGAGACGCCGAACTCCTCCTCGAGCGCCTTGATGCGCTCGCTGAGCTCGAGCACCGAGATGCCCTTGAGCTCCTCGATCCATTCTGCTGTGGACGTAGCCATGGTCTACTCCTTCTCGTCAGTGTCAGATGTCGTGTCGGCGGCGGCCTGT
>JAWVGK010000008.1:0-3086 GCA_033855155.1 Solirubrobacteraceae bacterium
GCGGCACGACCTCGATGCCCGTGACGCGGCGCGACTCCGGATGCCACGTCGGCCGCACGCCGAGCAGCGCGAGGATCTCGGCGACGTCGTCGCCCTGCGTGCGCATCGCGGCCGTCCCCCACGCGACGAGGCCGACCATCCGCGGCAGCTCGCCGGTGTCCTCGCGGTGGCGCTCGAGCAGCGCGTCGGCGAGCCGGCAGCCGACCTCCCACGACAGCTCGGACGGCAGCGCGCGCGGGTCGACGGAGTAGAAGTTGCGCCCGGTCGGCAGCACGTCGAGCCGTCCGCGCGTCGGCGCGCCGGACGGCCCGGCCGGCACGTGGCGGCCGTTGAGCGCCGCGACGACGTGCGTCAGCTCGTCCGGCGTGCGGCGGATGCGCGGCACGACCTCGGCCGCCGCGAAGCGCAGCGTGCGCTCGACGCCCGCGTCCGCTGCGCCGAGCACGCTCACGCACACGTCTGCGACCGCGGCGGGGTCCCAGCCGCTCGCGGCGAGCGCGTCGAGCAGCGCCATCTGCGCGGCCTCGAGGCGATCGACGAGGTCGCCGCCGCTCGCCGCGGGCCCGCGGAAGCGTTCGAGCAGGCGGGCGAGGCCCGGCGCGGGGGCGGTGGGGACGTCTGGCGGGAGACCGGAACATGTGGCCGGTTTTTCGCCAAACCCCCCCGAAGCCGCCGCCACCCGCGCCCCTGGAGCGGCCACGAGCGCCGGCTCGTCGAGCCCGAACGCCGCGCCGACCGCGCGGCGCAGCCCGAGCACGTCGCCGGAGCCGAGCCGCAGCATCGCCGCCGTCAGCCCGCGCAGCCCGTCGCCCTCGGGCACCTGGCCGAGCACGTGCAGGCCGTCCTTGATCTGGATGTCCTTGACCTCGCAGAGGTAGCCGTCGATGTGCTCGACGAGCTCGCCGAGGTCGTCGGGGCGCTCGGACACGCCGAGGTCGGACTGCAGGTTCGCCTTCTCGATGCCGGTCCAGATGCGCGCCGCAAGCGCCGGCAGCTTCGGCGGGTCGAGGATCTCCAGGCGCGCGTACTCGTCGAGCATCGCCTCGAGCTCGGCGATCTCGTCGTACGTGTCGGCGCGCATCATCGGTGGCACCATGTGGTCGACGATCACCGCGTGCGCGCGGCGCTTGGCCTGCACGCCCTCGCCGGGGTCGTTGACGACGAACGGGTAGATCAGCGGCAGGTCGGCGAGCGCCGCGTCGGGCGCGCACTCGGCCGACAGCGCGAGCATCTTGCCCGGCAGCCACTCGAGCGTGCCGTGCTTGCCGAGGTGCACGAGCGCGTCGGCGTGCCACGACGCGCGCAGCCACAGATAGCACGCGAGGTAGTGGTGCGTCGGCGGCAGCTCGGGGTCGTGGTAGATGCCGACCGGGTCCTCACCGTAGCCGCGCGGCGGCTGGATCGCGATCACGACGTTGCCGAGATCGAGTCCGGCGACGACGAAGTCCTCGCCGTCGACGTAGCGATCGCCGGGCGGCGGGCCCCAGCGCTGCTCGATGCCCGCGCGCATCGGCGCCGGCAGCGTCGCGTACCAGGCGAGGTACTCGCGCACCGGCAGGCGCAGCGACGACGCGGCGAGCTGCGCGTCGGTGAGGAACTCCGGGTCGTGGCCGCCGGTGGCGATCAGCGCGTGCATGAGCTCGTCGCCGTGGTGAAACGGTCGCCGCACCTGCATGCCGTCCGCGTGCAGCGCGTCGAGCAGGCGCAGCGCACTGGCGGGCGTGTCGAGGCCGACGGCCATGCCGACGCGCGCGTGCTTCGTCGGAAAGCTCGTCAGCAGCAGCGCGACGCGACGCTCGCCCGCGGGTAGGTGGCGCAGCCGCGCGCTGCGCACCGCGAGCCCGGCGACGCGCGCGCAGCGCTCGGGGTCGGGGACGTAGCGCGGGACGGGGATGCCGACGACCGACGCGTCGCCGATGCGCTCCTTGAAGGAGACGACGCCGCCGAGGATGCGCCCGTCGAACTCCGGGATCGCGACCTGCGTCGCGGCATCCAGGGGCTGCAGGCCGGCGTCGGACTCAAGCCAGGCCGCGCGCGAGCCGGTCGCGCAGACGGCCTGCACGACGGGCACGTCGAGCGCCGCCAGCGCGCTCGCGTCCCACTCCTGCCACTGCTCGCCGACGCCCTCGCCGCCGCCGGCCGCGTTGTCGGCGGCGCCGCTGCCGCCGGTCGCGAGCATCGTCGTGATCAGCGCGTCGACGACGCCGTCCAGCAGCGCGAGCGCCGGCACGTGGCCATCGGCGTCGCGGCGCAGCGTCGTGCTCCAGACGGCGATCGCGTTCGCGCCGGCGTCCTCGATCGCGCTGCACAGCGCGTCGACGAAGGCCGTGTTGCCCGTCAGGCGGTGCGAGCGGTAGAAGCAGATGCCGATCGTCGGCCGCGCCGGGTCGTGGTCCGCGCGCGCCCGCTCGAGCTCGACGTCGCCGGCGCCCGGGAGGTAGACGCCGAGGTCGGCGACCTCGCGCGGCGCGTCGAAGCCATGGCCTTCGAACAGGAACGTGTCGGCGAGGAAGCGCAGCAGCTGCTCGACGTTGCCGACGTCGCCGTGGCGCAGGTACTCGCCGGCCTGCGCGACGGCGCCCGCCGGCGCGAGCGACAGGCCGGTCATCTCGGCGTCCGGCTGGACCTCTCCGCCGAGCGCCAGCAGCGCGATCCCGCGCGCCGCGCAGCGCTTGCGCAGCAGGTCGAAGCCGCCGACCCAGCCGCGGCGCCCGCCGAGGATCCGGCACAGCACGACGCGCGCGCCGTCGAGGACCTCCTCGACGAAGGCCGCGTCGTCGTCGGCCGTCGCGGGGTTCGCGCAGCGCACCTGCGGGAAGCCGGGCGGCAGCCGCGCGACCGCTGCGGCGGTCGCGAGGATCTCGGTGTCGGCGGTCGTCACGAAGCGCAGCACGGGCGCACCTCCGTCTGGATCGTGGGCAGGTCGGTCGGGACGCCGCCGGCGATCAGCGCTCGCAGGCGCGCCGTGTCGACGTGCTGTTCGACGAGGTCGCCGAGCACGTCCAAGCGCGCGGATCGCGCGGCGGCGAAGGGGATGCTGCCGGGCTCGAAGCGGCGGCCGCGCGCGGCCGCGACGTGGCCGAGCC
>JAWVGK010000009.1:0-9148 GCA_033855155.1 Solirubrobacteraceae bacterium
ACCTGCAGCTCGTCGCGGAAGCGCTCGACGCGCCCGGCGACGCGCACGAGGTCGCCGCGGTCGAAGCGCCCCGCGAGGACGTCGGCGTCGCGGAAGGCGCGCGCCTGCACCGCGCCGCTGCGGTCGCGCAGCTCGACCGCGAGGTACGGCGTTCCCGACCGCGACAGCAGGCGATCCTTGCGCGTGCACGCGAAGACGCCGTCGACCTCCTGGCCCGCGCGCAGCGCGGCGATGCTCATCGGCGGATAGACGTCGGAAACGCGGCCAGCAGCATCGGCCCATGATGTACCTTGAATCGGATGCAGCCCTTGATCTGGGAGAGTCGTCCCGACGGACTTCGCGCTCCGGCGATCATCTGCGCCTTCAGCGGCTGGAACGACGCCGGCGACGCCGCGTCGGCTGCCCTGACGTTCATCGGCGAGTCGCTGAAGGCCGAGCGCTTCGCGCGCATCGATCCCGAGGACTTCTACGACTTCCAGTCCACGCGCCCGCAGATCAGCTTCGACGACGAGCGCAAGCGCGAGATCACGTGGCCCGGCATCGAGATCTTCGCCGCACGGGTGCCGCGCGCGCCGCGCGACCTCATCCTCGTCCAGGGTCCCGAGCCGTCGATGCGCTGGCGCTCGTTCTGCCAGCACATCATCGACCTCGCCGAGGCGCTCGGCACGCAGCTGATCGTGACGATGGGCGCGCTGTTGGCCGACGTCCCGCACTCGCATCCGGTCTCGATCACGGGCCTGGCCTCCGACAGCGCGCTGGTCGAGAAGCTCGCGCTCGCCGAGACGACGTACGAGGGCCCGACGGGGATCGTCGGCGTCCTGCACACGGCGTGCTGCGACGCCGGCCTGCCGTCGGCGAGCCTGTGGGCAAGCGTGCCGCACTACGTCGCCGCCGCGCCGAACCCGAAGGCCGCGCTCGCGCTCGTGCGCAAGATCGAGAGCCTCGTCGCCGTCTCGGTCGACGCGACCGACCTCGAGAACGCGACCAACGACTACGAGCGCCAGGTCTCGCGCGCCGTGCAGTCCGACCCCGAGGTGCAGGCGTTCGTCGAGCGCCTCGAGGAGGCCGCTGCCCAGGACACGACCCCGCTGGGTCCGAGCGACCTGCCGTCCGGCGACTCGATCGCCAGCGAGTTCCAGCGCTTCCTCAAGCAGCAGGGCCCCGAGCGCTGAGCAACCGTAGACGCGGCGTCAGCGCTCCGACGCCGGGCACGCGATCCGGAAGTCGCACATCGAGCAGGCCGCGTGCGAGGGGGTCGGCTCGAAGTCCTGGGCGAGGATGCCGGCGGCGACCTCCTCGACGGTGTCGGCGATCCAGGCGGCGTCGATCTCGTCGCTCGGCACGCGCACCTTCTCGTCGTCGAGGACGTAGAGGTAGGACTGCTCGCTGGCATCGAGCTGCCACGCCTCGCGCGCGGCGACCGCGTACAGCGACAGCTGGACGTCCTCCCGCAGCGCCGCGGCCGAGCGCGGGCGACCGGTCTTGTAGTCGATCAGCTCGTGGCCGCCGCCGGGCAGGCGGTCGACGCGATCGACGCGACCGCGCAGCGTGTGCGCGCCCATGCGAAACGTGAACGCGCGCTCGAACCAGACGGGCTCGACGGGCTCCTCGACGACGCGCTGGTGGTAGCGGCGCAGCGCGCCACCGGCCTTCGCGCGCAGCTGGCGCTCCTCGTCGGAGTCGCCGAAGCCGTGCTGGCGCCAGCCGCCGTCGAGCAGGCCGAGCATGTCGTCGAGCCCGTCGCCGCCGGCCTCGTGGTAGCGCTGGAGAACCTGGTGCACGAGGATCCCGAAGCGCTGGTTGAGCGTCGGCTCCTGCGGTACGCGCAGCACGCGCGCGAACTTGTAGCGCAGCGGACAGGCGCGGTAGGTCTCGATGTCGCCCGCCGACAGCGCCAGGCCGAGGCCGCGGCGCGGCAGGAACGCGACGAGCGACGGCTCGCTGCGGGCGGCGCGCGCGGCGGCGCGGGCGCGGTCGTCGCGCTCGGCGTCGAGCAGCAGCTCGTCGAGCGTCGACGTCTGCAGCACCTCGCGCTGCAGCGGCGAGATCGACGCCGTCAGGCGCTCGTTGACGGGCGCCAGCGCGTCGGCGACCGATTGCCCCGCCGGGCGCTCGAGCAGCGCGGCGACCTTGACGAGCTCGAGGTAGCGCGCGACCGCGTGCGTGACGTCGAGGTCGGTGTCCAGCCGCAGCTCGCCCAGGCCCTTGGCGACCCGTTGGACATCGGCCAGCAGCTCGTCGCGCAGCGCCAGGAAGGTCGCGTGCAGGGCCTCCGCCGGCCCGAACAGCTCCTCCTCGAGCTCCTCCCACGCACCGTCGACCGCCGCGCGCGCCTCCTCGGCAAACGGCGACGGCGGCTGCAGCGCGCCGCTCGCCGCGCGCGCCGGGTAGGCCAGCACGAGGCCGCGGCTCGCGCGCGTCATCGCGACGTGCAGCAGCCGGCGCATCGACGCGACGTGCGCCGCGCGGTCGTCGGGGCCGAGCGTCTCCTTCAGCAGCGCGTCGGGGATCGGCTCGGCGGCGCGCAGGCGCGCGCCCGGCATCCGCGCCGACGCCAGCCCGAGCACGAACACCCAGTCCAGCTCGCGCCCGGCGGCGGCGTCGAGCGCCATGACCTGCACGGCGCCGGGCCGCGGCGGCGCGCCGTCCTCGTCGCGCAGCTCGGTCTCGGCGACGGCGGCGGCGTAGCGGGCGAAGTCGCGTGGCGTCGCGTGTGGCGCGCGGCGCGCGTAGGAGCTCGCGAGCTCGCCGAGGCGCGCGAGGTGCACGAGCCGCTCGACGACGTCGGCCTGCGCGCTGAAGACCTGCTGGCGGCGCAGCCCGAGCCGCTCGATCAGGCGGTGCACGAACAGGTCCGGGCGATCGGAGTCCAGCGTCCGCGCGGACTCACGGTAGAGCTTGAGGAACAGGTGGATGCGCTCGCGCGCCTCGGGCGGCAGCTGCGGCGACTCCGTCGCGGCGCGCAGCGCGGAGACCATGTCGAGCTTGCGCCGGCGCGCGATCTGCACGCAGCGCGCGAGGTCGACCGAGCGCAGCGACACGGGCGGCCGACCGAGCGCGCGCACGACCGCCCCCGCGTCGTTCGGATCGGCGACCAGCCGCAGCCACGCGAGCACGTCGCGGACCTCGGCCTGGGCGAAGAAGTCGGCCTCGCCGACGGTCCGAAAGCCGATCGCGCGCTCCTCGAAGGCGACGCCGACGTCACGGCCCTCGTCGCGCGGCGAGCGCACGAGCACGCCGATGCGCTCGGGCTCGCAGCCGTCGCGCACGAGCCGCTCGACCTCGGCCGCCACGGCCTGCGCCTGCGCGCGCTCGTCGGCGGCGCGCCAGAAGCGCACCGTGCCGCCGGGCGCGCCGGCGACGGGCGTCGCGAGCCGGTCGGCGATCGGCTCGACGACCGCGCGCGCTGCGGCGAGCACCTGCGCCGGGCAGCGCAGCGAGCGCTCGAGGCGCACGATCTCGGCGGTCGGATGCGCGCGCTCGAAGTCGCGCACGTTCTTGCACGCCGCCGCGCGCACGCGCCGCGCCGCCTGGTCGTCGTCGGCGGCGGCCGTCAGCGACTCGTGCTCGGCGGCGAGCAGCTCGACGAGCAGCGCCGGCGCGAAGCCGAGGTCGGCGAGCTCGTCGACGAGCACGTGGCGGTAGCGCTCGCCGACGCGGGCGCGCACGCGCGGGCGCTCGCGCAGCATCGCGATCGCCCGCAGCACGAGCTCGCCGGCGTCCAGCGCGCCCTCCTGCGCGAGCAGGCGGTCGTGGTCGAGGTACAGCCGCGCGAACTCGGCCTCGCGGGCGGCACGGTCGCGTTGGGCGTCGTCGTCGTCCGGCAGCGCCTGCGCCCAGGCGGCGTAGTCGGCGGCGGTCACGAGCTCGTCCTTGAGGCGGTCGATGCGATCGATGACGCCCGCCAGCAGGACGGCGGGGCGTCCGCCGATGTCGTGGCGGCGCAGATGCAGGTCGTCCATGCGATCGAGCAGCACCGCGAGGCGATCCGCACGGGTCGCCGGCGCGAAGAACGGATCGACGCCCGCCTCGGCCATCTCGTCGCGCAGCAGGCGCGCGCAGAGCTCGCGCACGCTGTGCACGGCGAGCTCCTCGTACGGCCGGTCCAGGGCGTCCTCGATCCCGCGGCGCAGCGTCGCCGCGCCGGCACTGGATGGGCTCAGTACGAGGATCGACTCGGGCGCGACGCCCTGCGAGACGAGCCACGCGAAGCGCGCGACGAGCACCGTCGACTTGCCCGTGCCGGCGGCGCCGAGCACGAGCAGCGGGCCCGGCGGGTGCGTCGCGGCGCGCGCCTGGTCGGCCGTCAGCCGCGCCAGGACGTCTGCGCGAGGATCGCCGGGCGAGGACACGCGCCAAGTATGCCCACGCGGCCTGGGCGTCCCGCCGTCAGGGCCGCGGCCGGCGCGCAGCGCCATCGCGGGCGCGGCGGGCTGCGCGGGCCCCGGATGGGTACCCCGCCTAGAATCCCGCCGATGGTGCCGACACCGACCGCGCTGCAAGCCGACTGGCTGACGGCCTGCCGGACCGCCGCCCAGGGGCTGCGCGAGGTGCTGCTCGAGCACCCGACGAGCCGCGAGCGCGCCGTCGAGACCGGCGATCGCGGCGGCGGCGGCGATCAGACGCTCGTCATCGACCAGCAGGCCGAGGACGCGGTCTTCGCGCAGCTCGACGCGATGCACGACGCCGGCGCGCGCTTTACGGCGATCAGCGAGGAGCGCGGGATCGTCGACTACGGCAGCGAGGACGTGCGCGTCGTCATCGACCCGCTCGACGGCTCGCTGAACGCCAAGCGCGGCATGCGCAGCTACGCGCTGTCGATCGCCGTCGCAGACGGGCCGACGATGGCCGACGTGGTCTTCGGCTACGTCTACGACTTCGGCGCCGGCGAGGAGTGGACCGCGCGCCGCGGCGAGGGGGCGTACCTCGACGGCCACCAGATCGTCGACCCGCCACCCGAGCGGCGCACGAGCGACGGCCGCCTGGAGCTCGTGACGATCGAGTCCTCCGACCCGCAGTACATGGCGCCGGCGATGGACGGGCTGCGCGAGCACGTGCACCGCGTGCGTGCGATCGGCTCGATCGCGATCTCGTGCTGCCAGGTCGCGACGACGCGCGTCGAGGGGATGCTGACGCTGTGGCGTACGCGTGCGGTCGACATCGCCGCCGCTCAGCTGGTCGTGCGCGAGGCCGGCGCGCTCGTCGCGTTCCCGGCCTTCGACGACCCGCTCGGCGCGCCGCTGGACCTCGCGCCACACTCGGCCGTCGTCGCCGCGCGCACCCGGGACGCGCTCGCGCGGCTGCTGTCGATCGTCGCCTGAACGGCGAGCCCGGCGCCGGTGGTTGCGATGATGGATGGCATGCTCGATCGTGCGCTGACCCAGCGAATCGCCAACGCCGTCTCCCGCGGCACCCGTCCGCAGGGGGCGCCGCCGCCGAAGCTGCCCGGCGACCTCGTCGCCATCTGCACCGACGCGCAGCTGCGCGTCGTGACGTACACCGGCCTGAAGCCCGCGACGGCGCTGCCGATCCCGGAGGCCGTCGAGCGCAGCGACTGGATCGCGGCGAACGTCGCGTCGATGGGCGCGATCCTCGACCCGATCGGCGAGCGGCTCACCTCGTCGGCAACGGCCGGCGGTCTCGCCGGCATGCTGCGCGGGCCCGCGCGCGCGGCCACCGGGCTGCTGCTGTCGGCGGAGGCCGGCGCGCTGACGGGCTACCTCTCCCAGCGCGTGCTCGGCCAGTTCGAGTTCGTCATCGTCGATCCGAACGCTCCCGCGCGGCTGCTGTTCGTCGCGCCGAACATCGCGCAGTCCGCCGTGCGCCTGGAGGCCGACGCGCACGAGCTGCTGACGTGGATCGCGTTTCACGAGGTCACGCACGCGGTGCAGTTCACCGGCGTGCCGTGGCTGCGCGAGCACCTCGCGGGCCTGCTCGGCGAGCTGCTGGAGTCGCTCGAGCTGAAGGTCGATCCGAGCGTGCTGCTGCGCCTTCCGGCCGCCGACGACGTCCGCGAGATGGTCGCGGCCGTACGCGAGGGCGGCCTCGTCGCGGCGCTCGGCGGGCCGCGCCGGCGTGAGCTGCTGGAGCGCGTGCAGGGCGTTATGGGCCTGATCGAGGGCCATGCGGAGCACGTCATGGACGTCGTCGGCGCCGGGGCGCTGCCCAACCTCGCCGAGCTGCGCGCGGCGCTCGACCGCCGCCGCAACGAGCGCCCGCCGCTGCTGGCGCTGCTCGAGCGGCTGATCGGCCTGGAGGCGAAGATGCGCCAGTACGAGGACGGCAAGCGCTTCTGCGACGCGGTCGTCGCGGCCGCGGGACCGGCCGGGCTGCACCGCGTCTTCGAGGCGCCCGAGCACCTGCCGACGCTCGCCGAGCTGCACGATCCCGACGCCTGGATGCGGCGCCTGGACCTGCACGTCCTGGCGTCCTAGCCGCAACCATCGCCCCGCGAGTCCCGTTGTCGTCGGCGTGAGACGCGCGCTGACAGTCATCGCCCTGGCGCTGATCCTCGCTCCGCCGCCGGTCGCGAGCGCCGCGCGGCGGGCGCACACCGTCCACGGCACGACCCGCAAGCTGTGCGAGGGGGCCGGCGTGCACAAGTGGCCCGCCGGCCCGGTCGTCGGGCACGTCGCACGCGGCCGCGACCTGCACCGCTACCACTTCGAGGGACCGTGGGCGCTCGCCGTCACGACCCGCCGCCCGGTGCTGCGCGGGTACGTGCTGACGGCGACCTTTTGCGCGCCGTCCGCGCGCGGCCGGCGGGCGGCGGCGGCCGCGCGCAGGCTCGCGTCCCATCCCCCACGCGGGCGGCCGGGGATCCGGCTCGCGCGACCGGCGCTGCGCCGCGTCTGCGCGCCGCTCGTGTACCTGCGCGACCGGCCGCTGAACCGCGCGATCGCGCTGCTGTACGCCGGCGACGCCTTCCGCGCGACGCGACGCGCCCGCAATCCCTGGCTCGGCGGGCTCGCGCACGGCCACGCCGCGCGGCGCGGCTGGCTGCCGCGCTCGTCGCTGTGTCGCGGCCTCGAGCGCCGGCCCGCGGGCTACGCGCCCGCGGCCGGTCCGGCGGGCAGCGTCGTGCTCGCGCCGCCGCCGGTCGTGCGCTGCGGCGCGCTCGTCTCGGGCCGGCGGATGCTGCAGGTCGGGGTGCGCGGCTCGCCGGCCGTCGCCGCCGAGCTGCGCGACCCCGCCGGCAGGGTCGTGTCGAGTGCGCGCTTCACGCACGGGCGCGCGCGAAGCTGGCGCGCGGCGGCGGCCGGCCCGTATCGCTGTGGCCGGCGCTACGTCGTCGCCTACACGGCGCGCGGCGCCGAGACGACGCACCCCGTCCGCATCGCGCCGGCGGCGCGCAGGACGCGGATCGGCGCGCTGCGGGGGTTCGTCGCGGACGCCGCGCCGGCCGCGCGCAGGAGTGCGACCGCCGCGCCGCGCGGCCTCACCGCGGACGCCGCGCCACCCGCCCGTAGGACGCGCATCGCCGCGCTGCGGGGGTTCGTCGCAGCCGCCGCGATCCCCGCCCGCCGCGCCGCCACGCGCTGCGCCTCGCGCCCGCAGCGGCGCTTCGCCCACTCCGGGCGCGGGCCGGTCGATCACCGCTTCCACGCGCGGCCGGCGATCTCCGCCGACGGGCGGATCGTCGCGTACGACCTGCCGGCCCCGGGGCTCGTCGCGAACGACCGCAACGGCGCGCGGGACGTGTTCGTCCGCGACGCCGTCGCCGGGTCGACGCAGCTCGCGAGCGTCGCGCGCGGCGGCGGGACGGGCAACGCGACCAGCCGCGCGGCCGCGATCAGCGCAGATGGCCGTGTCGTCGCGTTCGAGTCCTCGGCGACGGACCTCACGACCGCCGACCGCGACGGCGTCCGCGACGTGTTCGCGCGCGACCTGCGTGCCGGCACGACGCGCCGCGTCGCGCCCGGTCGCAGCCCGGCGCTCAGCGGCGACGGGCACCTCGTCGCGTTCGAGCGCGCCGGCGGCGTCGACGTCGCGGACGTGCGCAGCGCGACCACCCGCCGCATCGCGGCGTCGGCGTACCGCCCAGCGCTGAGCGCCGACGGACGCTTCGTCGCGTTCGAGACGCGCCGCGCGCTGACGGGCCGCGACGCCAACCGCGACTGGGACGTCTACCGTCGCGAGCTCGCGACGGGCGCGACCGTCCTGCTGAGCGCGGGAGCCGGCGGGCGCAGCGGCCGCGGCACGAGCCTCGCGGCCGTCCTCAGCGCCGACGGGTCGGTCGCGGCGTTTCAGTCCGACGCGCCGCTCGTGGGCGGCGATCGCACAGGCCTGCGCGACGTCCTCGTGCGCGACGTCGGCGCTCGGCGCACGGTCCTCGCGAGCGCCAACCGCTGCGGCCGCCCGGCGAACGGCTACAGCCGCTACCCGTCGATCAGCGCCGACGGGCGCCGCGTCGCGTTCGACTCGCACGCGACCGACCTCGTAGCGGGCGCGCCGCGCGGGCGCGGCCAGGTCTACCTGCGCGACCTCGGCGCCCGCCGGCCGCGGCTGCTGAGCGTCACGCCAGCCGGCCGGGCGTCGTCGCGCACGAGCTTCAGCCCGGCGATCGCCGGGCGCGCGCGAGCCGTGGCGTTCGCGTCGTTCGCCTACGACCTCGGCCCGCGCGACACGAACGGGCGCGTCGACGTCTACCGCCGCTCGGTGTCGAGCGGCCGCACGCAGCGCATCAGCCGGCGCTGAAGCGACCGCCGCCTGCTCGCGCCCGGTCCAGCCGCACCCAGGCATCAGCCGCCGCTGAGCGGCGGCTGCTCGCGCCGGTCGAACGCCGCGCGTCACCCGGCGCTGACCGACCGCCGCCCCCTGCGGCGGCTGCCGTTCGCTTCCGAACGGCCGATTGCAAACACCCGTTCGGCTGACTATGCTGCTACTTAGAAGTAATAACCTTAGTCCAACCGAGGAGCGTCCACGATGGCCGAGACCACCGATCCGAGCGCCGCCGCGCAGAAGGCGGCAGCAACCCGCAAGAAGAACGCCACGCAGCGCTCGACCGCCGCCAAGACGGCCGCCGAGACGCGCGCGTCCAACCGCGCAGCCGACGCGCGCAAGGCCGCGGCCGCGAAGACCAAGGCGTCCGCGACGCGCGCACGCACGCGGACCGCGAAGCAGGCCGCCGATGCGACATCGGGCGCGC
>JAWVGK010000010.1:0-10880 GCA_033855155.1 Solirubrobacteraceae bacterium
CGAGCGCACGCTCGTCACGACGCTGACGAAGAAGATGAGCGAGGACCTGACCGACTACCTGCTCGAGATGGGCTTCAAGGTCCGCTACCTGCACTCGGAGATCGACACGCTCGAGCGCATCCAGATCATCCGCGACCTGCGGCTCGGCGAGTACGACGTGCTCGTCGGCGTCAACCTCCTGCGCGAGGGGCTCGACCTGCCCGAGGTGTCGCTCGTCGCGATCCTCGACGCCGACAAGGAGGGCTTCCTGCGCGGGGAGACGTCGCTGATCCAGACGATCGGCCGCGCGGCGCGCAACATCGAGGGCAAGGTCCTGATGTACGCCGACAAGGAGACCGACGCGATGCGCGCGGCGCTGTCGGAGACCGACCGCCGGCGCGCGATCCAGGTCGCCTACAACGAGCAGCACGGCATCACGGCGGCGACGATCGTCAAGGGCATCTCCGACATCGCCGAGTTCCTGCAGTCGGAGTCCAAGCTGCCCGGCAAGGGCAAGCGCAAGCGCAAGCGCGCCGCGACCGAGGCGATGACGCTGTCCGAGCTCGAGCAGACGATCGTCGAGCTCGAGGAGGAGATGCTCGTCGCGGCCGAGGAGCTGCGCTTCGAGTACGCCGCGCGCGTGCGCGACGAGATCCGCGACCTGCGCCGCGAGCTGAACATGGCGCAGGCCAACGAGGCGCCGGCCTGACGCAGGAGCCGCACGCGCGCGACCTGCGCGAGCTGCACGACGCCGTCCTCGCCTGGTACGACGCGCACGGCCGCGACCTGCCGTGGCGGCGCACGCGCGACCCGTACGCGATCCTCGTCTCGGAGGTCATGGCCCAGCAGACGCAGATCGCGCGCGTGCTCGAGCGCTACCCGCGCTGGCTGGAGCGCTGGCCGACGGCCGCGGCGCTGGCGGACGCGTCGCCCGCCGACGTGCTGACCGAGTGGGTCGGCCTCGGCTACAACCGGCGCGCGCTGCGCCTGCGCGAGGCCGCCGCGATCGTCGCGCGCGACGGCTGGCCGCGCGACGCCGCCGGTCTGCGCGCGCTGCCCGGCGTCGGTCCGTACACGGCCGCCGCCGTCGCCTCGTTCGCGTTCGGCGAGGCAGTCGCGGCGGTCGACACGAACGTGCGCCGCGTCGCAGCGCGCCTGCGCGTCGAACCGCAGGCGCTGCTGCCGGCGCGCCGGCACGCCGACTGGAACCAGGCCGCGATGGAACTCGGGGCGGCCTTCTGCACGGCGCGCGCGCCGCGCTGCGAGAGCTGCCCGGCGGCGCCGTGGTGCCCGTCGCGCGGGTCCGTCGTGACCGCGCCGCGCGCCGCGGCCGGCTCGCGCGAGCGCTACGAGGACTCCGACCGCTGGGTTCGCGGTCGCGTCGTCGCCGCGCTCGCGGCCGGCGACGCGCTGCCGGACGCGATCGCGCCGGAGCGCCTGGAGCGTGCGCTGGCGGCGCTCGCGCGCGAGGGGCTCGTGCAGCGCGACGGCGCGGCGGTGAGACTCCCCGGCGTCTCGCGGTAGGCTGCCAGCTTCCGTCCCGGAGAATTCACGGAGGTCCAGTTGGCCCTCGACCGCCAGTCCATCGAGAAGAGAGACTTCCCCATCGGCCGCCGCGGCTACGAGCCCGCGAGCGTCGATGCCCACCT
Source organism: Solirubrobacteraceae bacterium (assembly GCA_033855155.1). GTDB lineage: Bacteria > Actinomycetota > Thermoleophilia > Solirubrobacterales > Solirubrobacteraceae > CADCVQ01. The sequence goes on from JAWVGK010000010.1 coordinate 1,629, forward strand.
TGCCAAGGTCGCGCGCGAGATCGAGTCGCTGCAGCGCTCGGCGCGCTCGGCGCCCGCAGCGTCGGCCGCCGCGCCGGATTCCCCCCCGACCCCCGGGCCATCGCTGGCCTCGATCGCCAGCACCCAGGTGCAGGCGATCGTCGAGGCCGCCGAGACGAGCGCCGCGGCGATCGAGCGCGACGCCCGCGAGCACGCCGCGCAGTTCGAGCAGGACGCCGCGCGCGAGGCCCAGCGGATCCGCGACGAGGCGATCGCGCGCTCGCAGGACCACGTCGGCAAGGTGCACGAGGCGACCGCGCTGATGCTCCAGCGCGTCGACGCGATGGAGGGCGAGCTCGGCGCGCTGATCGAGTCGCTGCGCACGGGCGCCAACCGCCTGAGCGCCGACCTGTCGCTGCTGTCGGGCAACATGGGCGAGCTGTACACCGCCGCCGGCCACGCGCCGGCCGACGGTGCCCCGCCGGCGTACGAGCCCGAGGTCGTCGTCGTCGAGGAGGTCGAGGTCGTCGCGATCGTCGAGCAGCCGGACGCCGAGGCAGCGCCGGTGGCCGAGGCGAGACCGGCCAAGAACGACGCCGTCGAAGGGGACGTCGAGGGCGCCCGCCTGATCGCGCTGAACATGGCGCTCAACGGCCAGACGCGCGCGGAGACCGACAAGTACCTCGCCGCGAACTTCGACCTCGACGATCGCGCCGCGCTGCTCGACGAGGTCTACGCGACCGTCGAGGGGTAGCCGAGCCCGCCGCAGGCGGATCGCGTTCGTCGCGACGGTCACGCCGGAGCACGGTCCACGTCCGCTGCTGCTGGGCGGTGCGCCCCGCCGCTCAAAGAAATACCTGAATGAGATAATTCAGCGACGGGTATCCGGCGTACTGCGATGAAGCTGCGGCTGGCGGAGAGCAGCTACCGATTCAGCCAGAGCAGTCGGCGAGCCAGAGCTCCCCGTTGAGCCGCCGCTCTGACAGCAGCTTCAGCGCGATGGCGAACGGTCTGGACCGGGCGCGCTCGCCAGCGAGAAGCGATGCACAGGTTGCACGAGAACGCCCGGCACGTGGCCGATCGAACGCGACAGGCGGTTGAGGATGCTGGGGAGCCAGGACGAAGCACGAGCGTCCGGTCAGGAATCGGATGCGCAGCCGACGCAGTTTCGCATCGTGGTCGCCACCGACCGCCCCGCCGTCGGGACGTTCTTCGCCAGCATGAGCCGTCGCAGCTCCGACAGTGTCGCGACGACGATCATCGACCCGGCGCTGAACGAGGGCGCGCGCCGTGCGCGCGCGGTGGCCGAGGCGTCCGTCGCCGTCGTCGACTCGTCACCCCACCCGCGCGAGGCGCGCGAGATCTGCGCCGAGCTGCGCCTCCAGCGCCCCGGTCTGCCGCTCGCGATCCTGTTCTGCTGCCCCTGCTCGACGACGCCGCCACAGCTGCGGTCGTTCATCTCGATCGGCGTCGCGAGCTTCATCGATCTGCAGCTCACGCCCGAGCGAGCGCTCGCCGTGCTGCGCGCCGTCGCGCGCGGAGAGGACGTCGTCTGCCTGCAGCTCGTCGGCGAGGCCGTCACCGCGATCTTCGAGGGTCGCGACGAGAGCGAGCAGCTCGGCGACGAGGAGCTGAGGCTGCTGCGGCTGGTCGCGGCCGGCATGACCGACAACGAGATCGGCGGTCACATGTACCTCAGCCCTCACACCGTCAAGCACCGGATCGAGCGTCTGCGTCACCGTGCGAAGGCCCGAAACCGGATTCAGCTCGCGGCCTGGGCGGCGGGGCGCTACGAGATCGCCGTTCCGGGGTCGCGCGAGTCGTCGTGACGCCGCTGGCCTGCCAGCGCCCGATGAGGTCGCGGTAGAGCGACGAGCCGGCGATCAGCTCGGCATGCGTCCCGTGCTGCGGCTCGTGGCCGTCGAGGACGAGGATCCGCTGGGCGCGCAGCGCCGAGCTGACGCGATGCGCGATCACGATCAGCGTTCCCGGGCGACGCGCGAACGCGCTCTCGACGAGCGCCTCCGAGCGCGGGTCGAGATGGCAGCTGGCCTCGTCGAGCACGACGAGCCACGCGGGTGACAGGTAGGCGCGCACGAGCGTGACGAGCTGGCGCTCGCCCGCCGACAGCGCCGCGGGGTCGAGCTCGGCGTCGTAGCCGCCGAGGCGCTCGAGCAGCGCGCGCATGCCGAGCGCGTCGACGGTGCGGTCCAGCTCGCGCTGTCCGACGTCTTGGCGCAGGTAGGCGACGTTCTCGAACACCGAACCGGAGAACAGGTACGCCTCCTGCGCGATCAGCACGCGGTGCGCGGGCGCCGCCGAGCCGATCGCCGCCACGCCGACGCCGCCGATGCTGATCTCGCCCGCCTGCGGCTCGAGCACCCCGCAGATGAGGTTGGCGAGCGTCGACTTGCCGACCCCGCTCGGGCCGACGACGGCGAGGTGCTCGCCGTGCGGCACGTCGAGGTCGAAGTCGCAGAGGATCGGCTCCGAGCACGGGCCGTAGGCAAAGGTGACGCCTTCCAGGCGCACGCCGTGATGCGGCGGATGCGTGACGGGCGCCGCGTCTGGCTCCCCGTCCGCTTCGGGCGCCTGCGACGCCTCGAGGATCCGCCGCAGGGTGACCATCAGCCACAGCCCAGGGCCGCTGATCGCGTTGACGAACGACTGCATGGCCGGATGGACGCCCGTCAGGACGTACGTCATCGCGCCGAAGATCGTTCCGGCCGTCGCGCCGTGGCGCACGAGCCACGAGCCGCTGACGAGGATCAGCACGATCGGCAGCAGGCCTCCGATCGCCACCGACACGCTGCGCACGGCCGTCAGGCGGGCGAGGTCGCGCGTCGCGCGCGCCTGTGCCTCGACGTGCTCGCCGACCATCGCCGCGGCCGCGTCCTCGGCTCCGCAGGCGACGACGTCGCGCATGCCGGCGGCCAGCGCGGCGCCGGTCTCGGCGACGTGCTCCTCGGCGAGGATGCTGTCGCGCTGGCGCGCCGCCATGTGGCGCAGCGCGGCGAGGAACATCGCCAGCCCGACCACGAGCGGCGGCGCGACGAACAGCAGCAGCCGCGGCATGAGCGTCAGCAGGCCCAGCAGCGCGCCGGCGGTCGCGACGAGGAAGCTCTGGCCGGCGAGCAGGATCGAGGCGTACGCATCGCGCACGATCTCGACCTGCTGGGTCAGGCGCGCGACGGCCGCGGTGTCGCCCGCCGAGCCCGCCCGCGTCGAGGTCCGCAGCGACCCCTCGACCACGAGCCGCGCGAGATCGTCGCGAAACGGCTCGACGATCTGCGACAGGCGCAGGATCGTGGCACGCGTCGCCCATGCGCCGACGGCGGCGCTGGCGCCGAAGATCCCCAGCCAGGCGCAGCCGGTCAGGCTCTTTCCGGCGAGGAATCCGTCGTCGATCGCGGTGGCGATCAGCCGTCCGGAGAGAAACGCGGGCAGGGCCGCGAACACGGCCCAGCCCAGCAGGCGCCGCAGCTCGCGGCCGCGGCCGCGGGTCGCGGAGCGCAACAGGTGGCGCGCCTCACGGCGCAGGTCGGGCGGCGTCATCGGGCCGCTCCTCCACCGACGATCGCCAGCCGCGGGCGCTGCACCGGCTCGGCATCGTCGTCGCTTTCCGGCCCGGCGTCGTGCTCGGGCTCGAACACGGCGCGGTAGGCGGCGTCCTGCCACAGCTCGCTGTGGGGCGCGAAGCCGCGGACGGCGCCGCCCTCGAGCCAGACGACGGCGTCCATGCGTGCGGCGGTCGACGTGCGATGGGCGACGACGATGCGCGTCCTGTCACCGAGCGACGTCGTGATCGCGGCGCTGACGTGGTGCTCGGTCACGGTGTCGAGGCTCGCCGCGACGTCATCGAGGATCACGACGCGCCCGGCGTGCGCGAAGGTGCGCGCGAGCCCGATGCGCTGGCGCTCGCCACCGGACATCGGCGTCTGCGCGAGCGGCGTCGCGTAGCCGGCGGGCAGCCGGCGGATGAAGCCGTCGGCGCGCGCGTCGCCGGCGGCCGCCGCGACGCGGTCGTCGGCGGCCCTGTCGCAGCCGAACGCGATCGCGTCGCCGACCGTCTCGCCGAACAGGGCGGGCTGCGCGAAGCCGTAGGTGACGGCGCGGCGTAGCTCGCGCCGGTCGAGCTCGCGCAGGTCGACGCCGTCGAGCAGGACCGCGCCCTCGTCGGGGTCCGTCAGGCGACCGGCCAGCGCGGCGAGCAGCGACTTCCCCGAGCCGCTGGGGCCGACGATGCCGAGCAGCGCTCCGGCCGGGACGACGAGGTCGATCCCGTCGAACACGGTCTCGTCCCCGGAGCGCACGGTCACGCCGCAGAACTCGAGCCGGCCGGCGCCCGCGGCGGGGGCGCGCGAGCCGTGGCGTACCGGTGCGGCGTCGAGGATCGTGACGATCCGGGCAGCGGCCGCTCGCGCCCGCGTCAGGCGCGCCGCGACGTTCGCCAGCGATCCGAGACCGGACGCGAGCATCACGTACTGGCTTGCCGCGAGCATCTCGCCCGGCGTGATCTGGCCGCGCGAGAGCAGCAGCCCCGCCACCGCGAGCACCCCGATCTCCAGGCCCGCCACGAGCACGGCGTCCTGGGTCGTGATGCGCATGCTCGCGCGCCACAGCTGCAGCCCGTGGCGGCGCAGGTCGGGCAGCGGCGCGAGCGTGCGCTGGACCTCGCGCTCGAGCGTCCCCGAGGCGGCGATCGTGCGCGCGCCGGCGATCGCCTCGACGAGCCGGCCGGCGATCTGCCCCTGGGTCTCGAGGTAGCGGCTCGCGAGCGCGGACGCGTCGAGTGCGAAGGCGCGCACGAGCCACAGCAGCAGCGGCATGCCGCTGAGGAACACCGCGCACAGCCACGGGTCGATCAGCGCCAGCGCCACGACGCCGCCGAGCGCGATCATCGCGCTCGTGACGGCCCCGAGGGCGGCGGGAGCGACGCGGCCGGCCTCCGCGGCGTTGCCGACGAGCCGCGCGGTGACCTCGCCGGCTCCCAGCCCGTCGCTGCGGATCCCGGCGGCGAGCAGGCGCTCGAGCAGCGTGTGACGCAGCCACGCCGTCGACCGCGCGATGACCGCGCCGGTCGCGAGATCGTCGAGCGCCGAGCAGACGATCAGGATCGCCACGAGCGACCCGGACCACAACAGCCAGCGCCCCTCGCCGTTGCCCGTCACGACGCCGTCGACCGCGTGGCCGAGCACGAACGGCAACGCCAGCGTCACGACGGCCGCCGCCAGCGCCGTCAGCGCGAGGACGATGCTCCAGCCTGTCGCCTGGCGACCCGCACGCAGCAGCAACCGGTCAGCGGAGGCGTAGGCGCGGGTGCGGCCACGCACATGCGGGTTGTCGGTGCTCACGTGCCCTCGTCGAAGTCTTAGGAAGACCGCTTGCAATCTGCGCGCGGTCACGTAGTATGGGACCGCTCCGTTGTAGCGGAGCGGTCCCACCGAAGCGCTCGTCTCAGAAGTGGCAGAGAGCCAGGCTCAGGTTGCTCGGGGTCACGGACTGGCACGTCGCGACCGTGAGGGTGCTCCCGCCGCCGCCGCCGCCGCCGCCACCGCCGCCGCCACCGCCGCCGAACTCCTGCGTTGCTTCGAGGCCCTGCAGATCGAGGATAGACATGGTGCTTTACCTCCGTTGAAACCGTAAGAAGACCGCCGGGATACGCCAGCGATCACGTAGAATGGGAGCCGCTCCGTTGTAGCGGAGCGGCCCCGCCGAACCGCTCGTTCTAGTAGTGGCAGAGAGCCAGGCTCAGGTTGCTCGGGGTCACGGACTGGCACGTTGCGACCGTGAGGGTGCTCCCGCCGCCGTGGTTGCCGCCGCCGCCGCCGCCGAACTCCTGCGTGGCCTCGAGGCCCTGCAGATCGAGGATAGACATGTATTTCACCTCCCTTGCGTCATCGGACTGAGGTCAGAACTGGGGGTAAGGGGATCCGCGCGTCGCGCGCCGAGAAACGGCAGCTGGACCTGCTCGTCGTGCAGCGCGGTCCCCGCCGCGAACAGCACGCCGGCCGTGCCGGTGGCGAGGTCCATCGATAGCCGCAGGAGCTGGTCACCGGGGAAGGCGAGGTGCCCCTCGTAGCGCATCGCGTGCCAGCCCAGCCGCCGTAGGTGGGCCGCGATCACGCGGTCGCCGGCGCCGGCCCCGGGAGGCATGCCGTGAGTGAGGTACACGATCATGCCTGCGCGCCCGTAGAAGAGCCCCGAACCGACGTAGAACCCGCTCTTCGCGGTTCTGCGAATCTGCGGAACCGCGGTCGCGAACTGCTCGTCGTCGCGGTGCGCGAGGTAGTCGTCGAGGACGATGCCGATGCCGGCACTGCCGTCGGCGACGTACGGCAGCGTCCGCCAGACCTCGTCGACGTGCAGATCGCCATGCTTGGTCACCACGCAGCGGCGCAGATCCTGGCGCAGCGCTGTGGCGGCGAGATCGAGCAGCGCCGCGTCGCCGCTCTGCTCGAACAGCCGCAGGAACATCAGCGCCGGCCCGGACGAGCCGCGCAGCAGCCCGGCATAGGGGTTCTTGTCGCCCCCGCTCGTCTCCGGAACGCTGTCGACCGTCCCGAGCCTGTCGGCCACGCGGTCGGCGAGATCCCAGACCGTGTCCCACAGCGCCGGCTCGCCCTGCTCGGCGAAGTGCGCGAGGTTCAGGGCGATCCCGGACAGGCCGCCGTAGAGGTCGAGCCCGAGCTTGTCGCGGCTGCGTTCGAGCGTTTCGAGGCAGATGTCCAGCACGTGCAGCGCGTCGTCGCGGCGACCCAGCCGCTCGAGCACGTACGCGATGCCGTGCAGCCCGTCGTACATGCCCGTCAGCGTGCCGGGCGGCGGGTTCGTCGCGTGCCGTACGAGCCAGTCCTCGTGCTCGGGATGTCGACCCGCGCCGGTGGCGTGCAGGGCATGGAGGACCCCGGCGGCCCCGTGGGCGAAGTTCAGACCGCTGCCGTCGGTCGCGAACTGCCGGGGGTCGCCGGGGAAGAGCCGGTCGTCGCGGTCGGGCGTCGCGCTCGCGAGGATCGCGGCCGCCATCGAGTCGCGCGCCGGTGCCCACGCCTGCGGGTCCGCGTCCAGCTGCGGCGGGCGCGAGCGCGCACCCGCGCCGGATGCGCCGCGGGCGGCGGCGATCGTCGCGACGGCCTCCTCGACGAACCGCGGCGGCACGGGGAACGCCTCGACGATGTGCTCGCCGAGTTGCTCGACCTTGTCCGGATCGAGCGCGCACAGGCCGGTCAGCTGGGGGAGGAACACGAACAGCCGCAGGCACGCCAGCGCGTAGCGGTCGACGTCCAGGCCGCGATGCGTCGGCGGCGCCATGAACGCGCTCGTGGCGAGCGACTGACGCACCTCGTCGGCGGCGTGCGTCGCGACCTCGAAGTCGATCAGCGTGAGCCGGCCGTCGGGCCGGACGAGCATGTTGGCCGGAGAGAGGTCGCCGAAGACGACGCCCCGCTCGTGCAGGCACCCGACCGACCGCTCGACCTTCGCGCAGGTCTCCAGCGCCCATGCCGTGTACTCGGCGATCTCCTCTGTCCCATCGTCGTCGAGCGTGCCGATCGGGTAGCGGTGGACGATCTGCGACATCAGCGTCTGGCCCTCGACGAACTCCTCGACGAGGAAGTGGTGGTCGCCGACCGTGAAGTAGTCGTGCAGGACGGGCGCGACGTCGAGCCCCGCGAGCAGCTCGAGCACGTCGCGTTCGCGTCCCAGTCGCGCGACGGCGTCGGCACCGTCCCAGGCCAACCCCGCGTGCGGCCGACCCTCCTTGAGCACGACGCGCTCGCCGGTCGCCAGCACGGTTCCCTCGTAGACGCCGCCGCCGTTGGAGAAGTGCAGCGCGCGCTCGATCTTGTACGGGAGGTCGGTGACGGTCGTGCTGTTGCGGGCGAGGAGATGCGGCGAGAGGCACGCCGGCAGAGCCACCCACGTCGGGACCTGGAAGGTCGTGCCGCGGCGGTCGGGTATCAGGACCCCGTCGGCGTCTTCGATCGCGAGCTCGGGGGCGCCGTCGGCGCCGGTACAGTAGCGCTCTTCGAAGCCGCCGTAGCGCACGAACAGCGGCCCCGCGCCCCAGCGCAGGTCGCTGAGGATGTAGGGCCCGGACAGGCCCTCCAGCAGCGTGCCCAGCTCGTTGAGCACGGCCTCCAGCTGCCGCTCGTCGCTGGGGTAGATCGTGACGAGCTTGCCGCTCGCGCTGCGCCCGGCGTACTTCGAGTTGCGCAGGAAGAACTGCTGCGGACTGCGGATGAACTTGAACGCGATCTCGTGGGCGACGCAGTAGTCCCACACCGTGTCGACGATCTGCGCGGCGTCGGCCATGCACGCCGAGGCGTGGATCTTCCAGCCCTGCGTCGGCAGGGACCCGCCGACCGGGGCGTGGCCGAGCCAGTCGCCCGACTGCTGGCGCCGCCAGTTCGCCGGCAGCGCACGGCGCGCCGCCTCGAACTCGTCGTCCTGATCGCGCCGGGTGAACGAGTCGTAGAACACCGGATCCGTCAGGCAATACATCTCATATCCCTTGTCCACCGAAATCCCGCTCCTTATTGCGCCACTTGCCGGTGCGAAGACGGTGTTCCCGCGCCGTACGCGATCCACGCGTGCCAGACCGGCCCCCTGGCGTGGCCCATTCTGCGGCTGCACGTGGCCGGATCCGGCCATGTGGAGGCCGCGCTGGCCGCACGCCCCTCGTACTTTTCTCGTGCCGAACCTACCCCCGCATCGAGCGGGCCATAGCGTCGATTCGGGAGGAACGTCTGTTCGCCTCTCTACAATGATCGGGTGGCCAAGCACGATCGCCTCGTCGTCTCCGGCGCACGGGAGCACAACCTCAAAGACATCGACGTCTCGATCCCGCGCGACGCGCTGACGGTCATCACCGGGCTGTCGGGCTCAGGCAAGTCATCGCTGGCGTTCGACACGATCTACGCCGAGGGGCAGCGCCGCTACGTCGAGTCGCTGAGCGCCTATGCGCGCCAGTTCCTCGGCCAGATGGACAAGCCCGACGTCGACTCGATCGAGGGGCTGTCGCCGGCGATCTCGATCGACCAGAAGACGACGTCGCGCAACCCGCGCTCGACCGTCGGGACCGTCACGGAGATCTACGACTACCTGCGGCTGCTGTGGTCGCGCGTCGGCCAGCCGCACTGCCACGTCTGCGGCGCGCCGATCGCCGGGCAGTCCGTCGAGCAGATCGTCGACCAGGTCATGGAGCTCGACGAGGGCACGCGCTTCATGGTCATGGCGCCGATCGTGCGCGGGCGCAAGGGCGAGTACGGCAAG
>JAWVGK010000011.1:0-3586 GCA_033855155.1 Solirubrobacteraceae bacterium
CCCAACGGTGCGACCGCACTCGTGCGCCCCCGACGCTCGATGGCGAAGGCCACGACGGGGGCGACGGCCACGGAGCGACGAAGACCGCCTTCGGTGACAGGCTCGACTTCGCGGATGTCACGCAGACGCTCGCCGGGATCGGCGAGTCGATCAAGGGCGCGCTCGCCGCCGCGGCGCCCGACGAGGTCACGGTCGAGCTCGCGCTGAAGATCGCGGTGAAGGCCGGCCGGCTCACGGCCCTGCTCGTCGAGGGCGAGGGCAAGGGGTCGCTGGCGATCACGCTACGCACCGGCGCCGGCGGCTTCGGCAAGACACGTCTCGCGGCCGAGGTCTGCGTCGCCGCGCGCGCAGCGGGCTGGTCCTCCGGACTGCTCGTTCCCCAGCCGCCCGCCCCGGAGGAGATCACCGCGATCGCGGACTGGCCGGGGCGGTTGCTGATCGCGATCGACTACGCCGAGACACGGCCCGAGATCGTGTCCGCACTGCTGCTGGCACTTCGACGGCGGGCCGGCCGCCCACCGGCCCGCATCGTGCTCGTCGTGCGGCAGGCCAGCGACGCGACCAACTGCGCCGGCTCTTCAACCCGCGTGCGCTCGAGGAGCTGACCGACCTGCTGCGCCCCACCGAGATCGTGCGCCTGGACCGCGAGCGCGGGGAGCTCGACCGGCTCGAGCTGTTCGAGGCTGCGTTCGACGCGTCCGCGGCCCGCAGCGGCCGGCCGGCTCAGCCACGACGTCCGCCGTCGCTGCGGGCCGATCACTTCGCCCGGCCGCTGTACGTGCTCGCCGCCGCGCTGCTGGCGGTCGACGACGGGGCCGTCGACGTCGACGAGCTGACCGTCGACGCGCTGCTCGGGCGCCTGCTCGACGAGCGTGAGGCCGCCTATTGGCAGGGCTGGGACGCCCGGCTCGGGCTGGCGCGGCTGCGCGCTGGTCTCCGACCCGACGACGGCGATGCGAGGGTTCGTCACGCGGCCGCTGCGCTGGGCGCGGGTCTGCTCGCCGAGGCTCGGTGGTCGATCGAGTCACTCGCCAAAGGCTCGACATCCTGGGAGCGCAAGGCGCACGCACGCAGGCTCGACGAGCTCGCACCGACAGATGCCGATGGCCTCGCCGAGCTGCGGGATGTGCTCCAGGCGCCCTGACCCGAGGTTCAGGCCCCCCCGGGGCAAGAGGCGCCCTCGCCGTTCATCACCTGGAAACACCCACAACACGCTCGGGAAACCGCGAGCCGCAAGGATCGCGGCATGAGCGATTCGGTCGTGATCGTCGGCGGGGGAATCGCCGGCCAAGCTGTCTGCGAAGCACTGCGCGAGCGCGATCGCGACGTCGCGATCACGCTCGTCTGCGGGGAGGCCAGCGCCCCCTACGACCGCGTGCGGCTGTCGGAGATCCTCGTCTCGGGCGAGGATCCCGAGACGCTGCAGCTGCGCCCCGCGGAGTGGTACGCAGATCACGACGTCCAGCTGCTGCTCGGCCGCTGGGTGCGCTCGGTCGACGACGCCGCCCGGCTCGTGCACCTCGACGACGGGCAGCGGCTCACCTTCGACAAGCTCGTCCTGGCGACCGGCTCGCAGCCGCTGATGCCGCCGATCTCGGGCATCGACCTGCCCGGCGTGCACCCGTTCCGCGGGCCCGAGGACTGCGAGGCGATCCGCTCGGCGGCCGCCGGCGGCGCCAAGCACGCTGCGGTCATCGGCGGCGGCCTGCTCGGCCTCGAAGCCGCGCGCGGGATCGCCGCCCAGGGCTGCGCGGTCACCGTCATCCACCTGCTCGACCGCCTGATGGAGCGCCAGCTGGACGCCGGCGCCGCGGGGCTGCTCGCGCCCGCCCTCGCGGATCTCGACATCGCGATCCAGTTCGAGCGCAACACGACCGCGATCGTCGGCCCCGAGCACGCGACCGGCCTGCACTTCAAGGGCGGCGACCGGCTCAAAGCCGACCTCGTCGTCGTGTCCGTCGGCATCCGTCCGGAGATCAAGCTCGCGCGCGCGATCGGCGTCGACTGCGAGCGCGGCATCGTCGTCGACGACGGCATGCGTACGAGCAAGCCGAGCGTGTGGGCGGTCGGCGAGTGCGCCCAGCACCGCGGCATCGTCTACGGCCTCGTCGCGCCGATCCACGACCAGGCGCGCGTCGCGGCCGCGACGCTGACCGCCGGCGACGCGGCGTACCTCGGCTCGGTGCCGAGCGCGAAGCTCAAGGTCGCCGGCATCGACCTCGTCTGCGCCGGCGAGGCCAACGGCGAGCACGAGGCCGTCGTCACCGACGCCGCCGCCGGCGTCTACCGCAAGCTCGCGACGCGCGGCGGCCGCGTCGTCGGCGCGATCCTGCTCGGCGACACGCGCGGCAACGAGGCGCTCGTCGCCGCCGTGCGCTCCGGCGAGCCGATCGACGACCCGCTGCAGGCGCTCGCCGACGCCTCGCTCGCCGGCCCGGCCGACCTGCCCGACACGGCGCAGATCTGCGACTGCAACGGCGTCTGCAAGGGCGCGCTGATCTCCGCGGTCGCCGACGGCGGCTGCGCGACGCCGCGCGAGGTCATGGCCGTCACGCGCGCAGGCACGGGCTGCGGCTCGTGTCGCCCGGCGGTCATCGAGATCGTCGCCGTCGCGACCGGCGGCCTGTCCGACGAGCCGACGTACCTGTGCCCGTGTCGCAAGCAGACGCGCGAGGAGCTCGCCGGGCGCATCCGCGACGAGGGCCTGACGTCCGTCAGCGAGGTCGCCGGCTGCTGCGGCACCGGTCGCGAGTGCGGCGTCTGCAAGCCGGCGCTCGCCTACCTCGTCTCCGAGGTCAACGCCAACCGCCATCAGGAGGAGCGCGACGCGCGCTTCATCAACGATCGCGTCCACGCGAACATCCAGAAGGACGGGACGTTCTCGGTCGTCCCGCGGATGTACGGCGGCGTCTGCACGCCCGACGAGCTGCGCCGCATCGCCGACGTCGCCGACAAGTACGAGGTGCCGCTGGTGAAGGTCACCGGCGGCCAGCGCCTCGACCTGCTGGGCGTCCGCAAGCAGGACCTGCCGTCGATCTGGCGCGACCTCGGGATGCCGTCGGGCCACGCGTACGCGAAGGCCGTGCGCACGGTGAAGACCTGCGTCGGGACGGACTTCTGCCGCTTCGGCCTCGGCGACGCGATCGGCCTCGGGATCGAGATGGAGAAGCTCTGGGAGGGGCTGCACACGCCGCACAAGGTGAAGTCCGGCGTGTCGGGCTGCCCGCGCAACTGCGCCGAGGCGACGGTGAAGGACATCGGCTGCGTCGCGGTCGAGGGCGGCTGGCAGGTCCGCGCCGGCGGGGCGGCCGGCGGCAACGTCCGCGAGGCCGACATCATCGCGACGGTGGCCACGCGCGCGGAGGCGCTGCGGATCGCGACGACGTTCCTGCAGTACTACCGCGAGAACGCCGACTACAAGGAGCGCACGTACGACTTCATCCCGCGCGTCGGCCTCGAGCACGTGCGCGAGATCGTGATGGGCGAGGAGAGCGGTGCCGCGCTGCGCGAGCGCCTGCGGATCGCCAAGGCGGCGACCGCCGATCCCTGGCTGGAGCGCGACGACCCGTATCACCCGCGCCAGTTC
>JAWVGK010000012.1:0-10610 GCA_033855155.1 Solirubrobacteraceae bacterium
GTGATGCGTGAGCGCGCGACACTTAGGCTCGACTCTGGAGACGAGGTTCGCGTCGTCGTTGACCGCGACGACCTCGCCCGCGACGAGATCGTCGTTCGACGGGCCGACAACGGCTCGTCTGCCGCGCCTTCCGGGCTTCTCGGGATCATCGATGAGCACCTTGCGAGCGCTGCGCGTCATCCCGCCGGTACGACCGATCGGCTGCTGTCCGCCGATCGGCTTCGTCCGTACTGATGGCCGGGCTCTACATCGACACGTCCGCGCTCGGACGGATCCTGCTCGCCGAACCCGGCGCCATCGCGATTCGCGCGACGCTGGCCCGGTACGACGTCTGGTGGTCCAGCGAGCTGCTGGTCGTGGAACTGCGTCGGCTGGCCGCACGCGAGGGCCTCGTCCCAGCCGCTGAGCGGCTCCTAGCGGCGCTTCGACTCGTGGGCGTCAATCGCGAATCGCTCGAACGCGCATCCCGCCTCGCGCCGATGGAGGTCCGCTCGCTCGACGCAATCCATCTCGAGGCCGCCGTCGGTCTCGTCGGTCGCGGCGATGTGGCGGCCGTGTTGACGTATGACCGCCAGTTGCAGACGGGCTGCGCGCATCACTTGGTTCCCGTGGAAGCGCCAACCGCCGCCGAGTAGCAGTCGTATCGCAGGCCCGGCGCAGGCGATGCGCGCGGCGCATCGGGACGGGATACCGACGGCCTCTAAACGACGCGTGTCGCCAGGAGGGGGCCAGTTCGGCCGTCGACGCTCCCCATCCGTAGAGCGCGCATCTCGCGCACTCGTCTCGGACTTCGTCGGTCGCCCGGCGACGGGCCGACGAGCGCGCCTCATGATGGCCGACCTCCCACCGCGAGCGCGCGCTGAGGTTCAGCGCGTTCTCGACGGCGCGGTTCGGCGGCTACTTGCCGAGCAGGGTCAACCTGTTCGTGATGCGCCCAACGTCGACCGCGAGCACCTGCCCACCGGCGGACTCGCTGCGAGTCGCGAGTTCTTCCCGCACGCGCACGCTCCGCACGAGACGATCGAAGTACGCGGCGACGATGACGTCTGCCGCGCCGGCCTCGACCGCGGCAACCGCCCGTGACAGCCCGGGCTGGCGCGTCGAGTGGCCTGCCGCCACTGACGTCCAGTTCCTCCATCACGTCGAGCAGCACGAGCCCGTCACGCTCGCAAGCGGCATGGACTGTGTCGCGCTGCTGGCCAGGACCGGCGAACGACTCGCCCGAACGACCCTTGACCTGCGACACCCGAACAATGCCGATCGCACGGCGGGTCGCTGATGCCGCCGGAGCGATACTCATTGCGCAAACCTCGATTGAGCAGCGAAGGGAAAGACGATGATCGAACCCGGCACCGCAGCCCCCGACTTCGAACTACCAGACCAGGACGGCTCGCCGGTGAAGCTCTCCGCCCTGCGCGGCCAGACGGTCGTCGTCTACTTCTACCCCAAGGCCGACACGCCGGGCTGCACGACGCAGGCGTGCTCGATCCGCGACCGCGGCGACGAGTACGCCGCCGCCGGCGCGACGGTGCTCGGCATCTCGCCGGACCCGGTGGCGAAGGTCAAGAAGTTCCACGACAAGCGCGACCTGAACTTCACGCTGCTCGCCGACGCCGACCACGCCGTCTGCGACGCCTACGGCGTGTGGGCGCAGAAGTCGATGTACGGCAAGACGTACATGGGCGCCCAGCGCGCGACGTTCATCATCGATGCCGACGGAACGGTCGTGCACGTCATCCCGAAGGCGTCGCCGAAGACGCACGACGACGAGGTGCTGGCGGCGCTCGCCAAGCTGTCATAGGTTGCCGCGGGCATGCCACGGATATCCTCGAGGAACCAGGTCACCGTGCCGGTCTCGGCATTGGCCGAAACCGGGCTGCGCTCCGGCGATCGCGTGGTGATCGAGGCGGTCGCCGAGGGCGAGCTTCGCATCCGGCGGGCCGTGTTGACGCTCGACAGCGCGTTCGGAGCGCTCACCGGCACCTACCCAGCCGGCTACCTCGATAGCTTGGATGTCGCGGATCGCGAACGGTGATCAACGCGCTCGGCGGGCTGACGTGGTAATCGGCGCGCGTCACGAGTGAGACGCTCACGCGCCGATGCTCGGCCCCGCTTCGGAGAGCGGCCACCAGAGCACGGGCAGCAGCTGAACTCCATCGCGGCCTCGTGCGCGCCCGGCTACGCCCGCCGCGCGGCGGGTACCCGCCGCGCATGTCAGAGATCGGGATCTTCTTCTCCTCCGAGGAGCGCACCGCCCTGGAGATCGTCGACGCGGCCGCGAAGGCCGAGCAGGCGGGCTTTCGGTCCGCGTGGCTGTCGGACCACTTCCACCCCTGGAACGACGAGCAGGGCCAGTCGCCGTTCGTGTGGTCGGTGCTCGGCGCCGTCGCCCACGCCACGAGCGAGATGCGCTGGATGACCGCGGTGACGTGCCCGACGGTGCGCACGCACCCGGGCATCGTGGCGCACGCCGCGGCCACGACCGCGACGCTCATGCCGGGGCGCTTTCGCCTCGGCGTCGGCAGCGGCGAAGCCCTCAACGAGCACGTCTTCGGCGCCCGCTGGCCGGAGGCGGACGTGCGCCTGGAGATGCTCGAGGAGGCCGTGCAGGTCATCCGCATGCTGTGGGACGGCGGCTTCCAGCACCACCACGGCCGCCACTACACGCTCGAGACCGCGCGCCTGTACTCGCTGCCCGACGAGCCGCCGCCGATCCTCGTCTCGGGCTTCGGCCCGAAGGCGGTCGAGCTCGCGGCGCGCATCGGCGACGGCTTCGTCTCCGTCGGCCCGGACGCCGACGGCCTGCGGCGCTATCGCGAGCACGGCGGTCGCGGCCCGACGACGAGCGGCCTGAAGGTCTGCTGGGGCGAGGATCGCGACGCGTGCCTGAAGACCGTGCACCGGATGTGGCCCAACGAGGCACTCGAGGGCGAGCTCGCGCAGGTGCTGCCGTCGCCGCGCCACTTCGAGCAGGCCACCGCGCTCGTCACCGAGCAGCACGTCGCCGAGGCCGTCGCCTGCGGACCCGACCCCGAGGAGCACGTCGCGAAGATCCGGGAGGTCGTCGACGCCGGCTTCGACGAGGTCTACGTCAGCCACATCGGCCCCGGACACGACGGCTTCCTCGACTTCTACGCGCGCGAGGTGCTGCCGCGCTTCGCGGGCGCGGCCGCCGGTCGGCGCTGACCTGCGCCTGCCCGTGCCGCGGAGCGCAGCCGCTGCGCGACACGGTGCACGCCGGCTGACCCCGGAGACAACCAGGGGTCAGCCGTCGCACAGCGAGCGGCAGCTCACGTCACGCCGCTGGCTCGAGCCGTCGCGGCACACCCGCCCAGCGGCGGTGGCTCCGAGACGGCGGGATGGCGGCCGCTGTCGGCCGTCCGATGATCTGCGCGGCTGCGCGTTGACCGGCGCGACTACCCGCACGGATCACAGAGCGCTGGATCCGTCGCGCGAGGGGGCAGCACGCCGTGCGTCATTGCCACTGCGCGATGACGTATTGGCGTCCCCCGCGCGGGCGCCGAGCATCCCGCGTGCGGCACGTAATACCGTGCGGTATTACTTCTGCTAGCCTTCCTTCTGCCATGCGCGTGACGAGCAAGGGCCAGGTGACGATCCCGCACAAGGTTCGTCGGCAGTTGGGCATCGCCCCGGGCAGCGAGGTCGAGTTCGAACTCGACAACGGCGGCGCGCGCCTCATCCGCGTCAAGGACGGGGAGGGCGAGGCCATCGCCGGCCGGATGCGCGGCCGAGCGACAGTGGCGATGAGCACCGAGGAGATCATGGCGCTCACCCGCGGCGATGACTGACACATCGCCGACCGGGGTCCTCGTGGACTCCAACGTGCTGCTGGACCTCTTCACCGACGATCCCGTGTGGGCCACCTGGTCCGAGGCGCGCTTGGCCGAAGCCTTCGAGGCGGGGCAGGTTCTGATCAACCCGATCGTCTATGCGGAGATCTCGGTCGCCTTTGAGCGCATCGAGACACTCGAAGCCACCCTACCTCCACAGCTCGGACGCGAAGACCTCCCCTGGGAGGCGGCGTTTCTCGCCGGGAAATGCTTCGTCGAGTACCGCCGACGCGGCGGCATGAGACGGTCACCGCTGCCTGACTTCTACATCGGCGCCCACGCCGCCGTGACCCGTCGCGCGCTACTGACGCGCGACGCCAACCGCTATCGAGCCCTGCTGCCGACCCTCGCGTTGATCACGCCCTGACTCGCGGCGGCCCGCAGCATCGAGAACGCCGATCCTCGCGCCGCGAGGCGCTCCGAGAACGTGATCGCATACCGCCCCAATTCGCGCATTCGGGCGGTGCCACGCCAACCCAGATCCCCGTCTCCGCCGGGCGATGGACGCTTTGCGAAGGTCCGCCGGCGCACCCACCTGCCACACTGCAACGCCCGCTACGCAGCTCGCCCCTCGCGGAAGGCGCCGGAGCCCGCTCAGCCAGCGGCCGCCGCGCCCGGCACCGCGGCGCCCTCGGCGCGCGCGTCGCCCTCGGCGCCCTCGGCGCGTGCGTCGCGCAGACGGCGGCGCAGCAGCACCGTGGTGCCGCTCTCGCCCGGCTGGACGTCGACGTGGTCGACGAGCTCCTGCATGAGCGCCATGCCGCGGCCGCGGTCGGGGCTCGTCGTCGTGCGCCAGCGGCCGTGGTCGCGCACGGAGATCGAGACCTCCGCGCCGGCGCGCTCGAGCACGACCTCGAAGAGGTCCGCGCCGAGCTCGTAGGCGTGCTCGATCGCGTTCTGGCAGGCCTCGTTGCAGGCCATCGTGATGTCGTGCGTCTCGGTCGCGTCGGCGCCGGCCTCGCGCAGCCAGCGACGCACGGTCTCACGGGTCGCAGTGAGCGCGCCGGGGTCGCCGGCGACCTCGAGCTCGACGCGCTCGTCGAGCCGGGCGAGCGCGTGCAGCGCGATCATCGTGACGTCGTCGGCCTGCGCGGCGGCGTCGCCGCCAAGCGTCACGATCACGTGCTCGCAGAGCGCGTCGACGGCGGCGTGCGGGCCGGCCGAATCGGCGGCGTCGCGCAGGCGGGCGAGGCCGACGTCCAGCGGCTCGGTCGGCTTCTCGACGAGCCCGTCGGTGTAGAGCAGCAGCGTCGAGCCGGGCTCGAGCTCCAGCGTGTGCTGGCGGTAGCGGGGCGTCTCGACGACGCCCATCGGCGGCGCGGGAACGCCTTCGAGGTAGCGCACGTCGCCGTCCGCGCCGACGACCAGCGGCGGCGGATGACCGGCGTTCGTGTAGCGCAGGCAGCCGGTCGCCGGCTCGAAGATCGCCAGCACGACCGTCGTCAGGACGCAGTCGCCGATCCCCAGCGCGAAGCGGTTCAGGCGCGTCGCCATCGCCCCGCTGTCGTCGGCCTGCATGATGATCGCGCGCAGCGCGCTGCGCATCTGGCCCATCGTCGCGGCGGCCTCGATGCCGCGGCCGACGACGTCGCCGATCGCGACCGCGACGCGGCCTCCCGGCAGCGCGATCGCGTCGTACCAGTCGCCGCCGACCGTCGCGCCGTTGCCGCCCGGCTCGTAGCGCGCGCCGAGCGCCACGCCCGGCACGTGCGGCAGCCGCGAGGGCAGCAGCGAGCGCTGCAGCTCCTGTGCGATGCGCCGCTCGCGCTGGTACAGGCGCGTGCGCGCGATCGCGAGGCTCGCGCGGCCGGCGGCCATCGCCAGCAGGTCGACGGTCTCGGCGTCGAACTCGCGGCGCGTCAGCGTGCCGACCTGGAGGCTGCCGATGACGTCGCCGCCGTCGACGAGCGGGACCGCCAGCACGGAGGTGATGGCGGGGCCGAGCGAGCTCGCGTCGATCGCCGCCGATCCGACGTCGAGGATCGCGACCGGCCCGCGCTCGGCCGCGATGCGTGCGGCGACGTCGTCGGCGCGCGCGAAGTCCTCGCGCTCGACGACCGTCTCGACGCCGCCCGCCGCGCGCGCGACGACGTGCTCCTCGCTGTCGCTCAGCACGATCGCCGCGCGGTCGGCGTCGAGCGCCTCGATCAGTCGGTCCAGCAGCTCGCGCAGCAGCCCGTCGAGGTCGTCGGCGCCGAGCGCGGCGACGGTGATCGACTGCAGCAGGCGCAGACGCTCGGACGCCGCCTCGGCGTTGGCGCGCGCGGACTGCGCGCGGATCAGCTGCTCGCGATCGCGCTCGGCGCGGTGGCGCTCGCGCAGGTCCTGGACGTGCAGGATGCGGTCGGCCGCGGCGCCCTCGCGGGCGGTCGCCAGCGAGACGCTGACGAGCACCGGGACCAGCGCGCCCGCGACGCCCGTCAGGCGACGCTCGATCTCGTAGCGCGCGATCCGCCCCGCAGCCAGCTCCTCGAGCTGGTCCTCGTCGATGCCGGCGTCGTCGCGCGGGCCGAGCTCGTCGAGCGTGCGGCCGAGCAGCTGGTCGGGCTCGCGGCCGACCGTCTCGCACAGCGCGCGGTTGACGTGGCGCAGGCGCCCCGACGCATCGGCGCGCGCCATGCCCGTCGGCGCGTCCTCGAACGTCGCGCGCAGCAGCTCCTCGCGCTCGGCCAGCGCGCGCCCGCGCTCGTGGTTCTCGACGAAGACCTCGACCTTCGAGCGCAGCACGACGGGGTCGACGGGCTTGAAGAGGTAGTCGACCGCACCCGCCTCGTAGCCGCGAAAGACGTTGTGCGGCTCCTTGCTGATCGCCGTCACGAAGATGATCGGCACCGACCGCGAGCGCTCGCGCGTGCGGATCAGCTCGGCCGTCTGGAAGCCGTCCAGACCCGGCATCTGGACGTCGAGCAGGATCACGGCGAAGTCGTCCTTCAGCAGCGCGCGCAGCGCCTCGTCGCCCGAGCGCGCGCTGACCAGGCGACAGCCGGTCGGCTCCAGCACGGCCTCGAGCGCGAACAGGTTCTCCTGGCGGTCGTCGACGAGCAGGATCGCCGAGTCCCTCACGACTGCGTCCTCTCGCGCATGGCGCCGAGCTCGACGAGCACCCGCCCGATCTCGTCGAGCGCGAGCACGCGCGCCGCCGGCGTCGTGGCCAGCGCCGCGGCCGGCATCTCGCGGCGCTCGGCGCTGTCGGGGTCCTGCACGATCGGTACTCCGCCGCGCGCGGCGATCCGCGCCAGGCCTTCGGCGCCATCGGCGTTGGCGCCCGTCAGCACGATGCCGACCGCGCCGTCGCCGTAGGCGTCGGCGGCTGACGACAGCAGCACGTCGATCGACGGGCGGCTGAAGTTCACCGGCTCGTCGACGGACAGCGCGACCGCGCCCGGCTCGACGAGCAGGTGGTAGTCGGGCGGCGCGACGAGCACGACGCCGGGGCCGAGCGCCTGCTTGTCCTCTGCCTCGCAGACCGTCAGCTCGCAATGCGCGTCCAGCAGCTCGGCGAGCGCGCCGTCGGCGCCGATCCGGCGGTGCTGCGCGATCACGACCGCTGCCGGGAAGTCCGCGGGCAGCGGCTCGAGCACGCGCTCGAGCGCCCGCAGCCCGCCCCACGACGCGCCGATCGCGACGACCTCGATCGCGGTCACAGCCGCCTCCGGAAGATCTTCTCGGCCTCGTCCAGCGGCTCGTACTCCTCCGCGTGGCGCGACCGGCGGATCGACTCCTTGCGCCCCAGCGCCAGGATCCCGAAGCGCGTCATGCTGTCGCCGAACAGCTGCAGAACCTCCTCTTG
This sequence comes from Solirubrobacteraceae bacterium, assembly GCA_033855155.1. Lineage (GTDB taxonomy): Bacteria > Actinomycetota > Thermoleophilia > Solirubrobacterales > Solirubrobacteraceae > CADCVQ01. The sequence continues at coordinate 7,642 of JAWVGK010000012.1, forward strand.
CAACGCCGAGCCGAAGTAGATCATGACGTTGCGACAGACGATGAGGTGAAACTCGTTGAACGAGCCGTCGGTGACGAGGTTGTGCTGCGCCAGCACGACGCTGCGCCCGAGCGCCGGGTCGAAGCGCGCGCTCTCGCCATCGGCCGTGTAGTACGACGAGAACGCCTCGGTGCCGCCGGCGCGCAGGTAGTTCTCGGTGTAGCGCTGCATCCGCTCGAGCGGGAAGGCGCCGCTGCCGGCGCGCTCCAGCGCGGCGTTGTTGATGTCGGTCGCGTAGATGCGCGTGCGCTCGAGCAGCCCCTCCTCGCGCAGCGCGATCGCCAGCGAGTAGATCTCCTCGCCGGTCGAGCAGCCGGCCTGCCAGACGCGGATGAACGGGTGCGTGCGCAGCAGCGGGAAGACGCGCTCGCGCAGCGCGACGTAGAAGGTCGGGTCGCGGAACATCGCGGTGACGTTGATCGACAGGTCGCGCAGCAGGCGGTCCATGCAGCCGGGCTCGTGCAGGATGCGCTCCTGCAGGCCCGACAGCGTCTCCAGGCCCTCGCCGTAGACGCGGTGCCACAGGCGCCGGCGCAGCGACGCCGGCGCATAGCCGCGGAAGTCGTAGCCGTGACGCCGGTGGATCGCCTCCAGCAGCAGCTCGATCTCCAGGCGCTCACGGCCCTCATCGTCGTTGAGGGTCACCGTAGAGCCACACCCTCATGAGCGAGATGAGCTGCTCGATGTCGACCGGCTTGGTGATGTAGTCCGAGGCGCCCGCGGCGATCGACTTCTCGCGGTCGCCCTTCATCGCCTTCGCCGTCAGCGCGATCACCGGCAGGTCGGCGAAGCGCGCGTCCTCGCGCAGCGCGCGCGTCGCGTCGTGGCCGTCCATCTCGGGCATCATCACGTCCATCAGCACGAGGTCGACGCCGGGGTCGGCATCGAGCGACTCGAGCGCCTCGCGGCCGTTCTCGGCGAAGCGCACGACCATCCCGCGGGCCTCGAGCGCGCTCGTCAGGGCGAAGACGTTGCGCACGTCGTCGTCGGCGATCAGCACGCGCTTGCCCTGCAGCACGGCGTCGGCCGCCTCGAGGTGCTCGAGCATCCGCCGGCTGTCGGGCGGCAGCGCGCTCGACGGGCGGTGCAGGAACAGCGCCGTCTCGCTCAGCAGGCGCTCGGGCGAGCCCGCGTCCTTGACGATGATCGAGTCCGCATAGCGGCGCAGCTTCGTCTCGTCGCGGCGCGTGAGCTGCCTGCCGGTGTGGATGATCACCGGCACGTCACGGTGGCGCTCGTCCTCCTTGAGGTGGTCGAGCAGCGCGAAGCCCGTCATCTTCGGCAGCTTGAGGTCGAGCACGATGCAGTCGAAGCGCTGCGCCGCGAGCGCGGCGAGCGCCTCCTCGCTGGAGCCGACGCCCGTCGCCTCGACGTCGTCGCCGCCGGCGACGAGCTCGGCGACGCTCGACCGCTCGACCTCGTCGTCCTCGACGATCAGCAGCCGGCGCACCGGCCGGTCGAGGAACTCGCCCGCGGCGGCGAACGTCGCCGCGAGCGCGTCGTCGCCGGCGGGGCGCTCGAGGAAGCCGGCGGCGCCCGCGCTGAGCGAGCTGTGGCGGTCGCCGGCGTCGCCGACGACGTGCACGGGCACGTGGCGCGTGCGCGGGTTGTGCTTGAGCTGGTCGAGCACGCCGGCGCCGCTCGTGCCCTGAGAGCCGCGCACGGGCACCGACAGCAGGATGACGTCGGGGCCCAGCTCGTGGGCGAGCGACAGGCCGACGTTGCCGCGCGGCGCGAGCAGCGCGCGGAAGCCCTGCGCGCGCGCCTGCTCGAGCGCACGCGAGGCCGAATCCGGGTCGTCGTCGATGACGAGCGCGACGCGGTCGCCGTCCATCAGCAGCGCGCGGTCGTCGGCCGGCAGCGCGTCCTCGTCGGGCGGCGCCACTCCCTCGCCTGCCGGCTCGCCGGGCACCGCAGGCTCAGGCGGCGCGGCGGCGGGCTCGGGCGCCGCGGCGGGTGGCCGCAGCGCGCGCTGCTCGTCGTCGGCCTCGTGCGGCGGCTCGACGTAGGTCGGCAGCAGCAGCTCGAACGCGCTGCCCTCGCCCAGCGTGCTGCGTACGCGGATCTCGCCGCCCAGCACGCGCATGATCTCGCGGCTGATCGACAGCCCCAGGCCGGTGCCGCCGTAGCGCCGGCTCGTCGTCCCGTCGGCCTGCTGGAAGGACTCGAAGATCAGCCGCAGCTTGTCCTCGGCGATGCCGATGCCGCTGTCGCGCACCGTGATGGCGATCGCGTACGCCCGCCCATCCCAGGCGCGCTCTGCGGTGCCGGCGACCTCGACCGAGACCTCGCCGGCATCGGTGAACTTGAACGCGTTGGAGAGCAGGTTGCGCAGCACCTGCTGCACGCGCTGCTCGTCGGAGAAGATCGTCGGCGGCGCGTCGGGCGCGGTCGAGATCGCGAGCTCCAGGCCCTTCTGCTCGGCGACCGAGCCGAACGCGCGCTCGACGTACTCGCAGATGTTCGCCAGCTCGATCGGCCCGGGCGCGACCTCCATCTTCCCCGCCTCGACCTTCGTCAGGTCGAGGATGTCGGAGATCAGCGACAGCAGGTCCGCGCCGGCCGTGTGGATCGTCGACGCGAACTCGATCTGCTTGTCGGTGAGGTTCTGCTCGGGGTTGTCGGCGAGCAGCTTGGAGAGGATCAGCAGGCTGTTGAGCGGCGTGCGCAGCTCGTGGCTCATATTAGCCAGGAACTGCGACTTGTAGCGTGAGGTCAGGCTCAACTGCTCGGCCTTCTCCTCAAGCGCCGTCTTGGCGATCGAAACCTCACGGTTCTTGCCCTCGACCTCACGCTTCTGGATCTCGAGCAGCCGCGCCTTCTCTTCCAGCTCTTCGTTGGTCTGCTGCAGCCGCTCGCGCTGGTTCTTTAGGAGATCCTCGGACTGCTGCAGTGAGGCAGCCTGCAACTCCAGGCGATCGTTTGTTTTC
>JAWVGK010000013.1:0-3331 GCA_033855155.1 Solirubrobacteraceae bacterium
CCGCAGGCCGTTGGCCGCACGGACCGGAAGATCCCGACGATGCGCCGGAAGAACGCCTTCCACGCGGTCGGATCGGTCGACGCCTTCCACGGATACCAGTCGCCGTTGGCCTCCCAGCCGAGGCGGATGACCGCGTTGCCCAGGCCCTTGTCGACGATCTCCCGCGCCAGCGTGCCGAAGTACGCGTCGAACGCGCCGGCGGCGCCGTCGGCGAGCCTGCCGCTCGACGCCTGGTTGAGCATCGGCACGCTGATCACCATCCGCCGGCCGGCCTTCGCCGTGACCCACGCCGCCCACGGGTCCAGCAGCCAGCCCGAGTGGCTGGCGATGTTCTCCCACGGCTGCGAGTCGTCGACGAAGTCCAGCGCGTAGGTCGCCTCCCTGCCCAGCCAGGCCGAGAAGGCGTCGTGCTCGACCGTGCCGGCGGGGCCGGCGTAGACCCCGATCGCCGCCTCGGAGGTGACCGTCATGCCCCGTACGTCGCTCGTGACCGTTGTGCGTGACCCACTAGTTGCGGATTGTGATCGTCCGCGAGGACGAGGTCCGGACGTTGCCGGCGACGTCGCGCGCGACCGCCGTGAGGGTGTAGCTGCCGTTGGGCTTTGACCGCGTGTCCCAGGCGATCGCGAACGGCGCGTAGCGATCCTCCGCGCCGACGTCGACGCCGTTGAGGCGAAAGCGCGCGCCGGCCACGCCGCCGGCGTCCGAGGCGTTCGCCGACAGCGTGATCGTGCCGTGGACCGTCGCGGCCGCGGCCGGCGCCGTCAGCGACACGGTCGGCGCGCTCGCGTCGGGCGGCGGCGCCGGCAGCCCCAGGCGCGCCTTGTAGCGCGCCTGCGAGTTGGCGTAGGACGCCAGCCGCTGGTCGCCGGTCCAGCTCGACAGGTGGTCGAAGTACGACTGGAAGCGCAGCGTGGCGGCGTTGGCCGAGAACCAGTCGGCCATCCGATCGACGAAGTACGGGTTGTCGCCAACGCCGCCGTTGTCGTCGAAGCCCTTCTGCGCCAGGCCCCACTCCGGGATGCTCATCGGCTTGCCGTGCGACGCGGCGAAGGCACTGAACGCCGCGAGGCCCATCTCCTGGTTCAGTGCGTCGCTCCAGCGAACCTCGGGCGTCGACGTCGTATCCAGCCACTTGTGGTCGTAGACGTCGAGGCCGAGCAGGTCGACGACGTCGTCGCCGGGGTAGATCGTGGCGAACTTGACGGCCGTGCCGCTCGTGCCGCGGTTGTACGTCAGCAGGAACTCGAACGCCTGGCGCGGCTGGCCGGAGACCTTCGGCTGCACCGCCCGCATGACGCCGACGATGCGCCGGAAGAACGCCTTCCAGGAGGTCGGGTCGGTCGACGCCTTCCACGGATACCAGTCGCCGTTGGCCTCCCAGCCGAGGCGGATGACCGCGTTGCCCAGGCCCTTGTCGGCGATCTCCTGGGCGAGCGTGCGGAAGTAGCCGTCGAACGCGCCGGCGGCGCCGTCGGCGAGCCTGCCGCTCGACGCCTGGTTGAGCATCGGCAAGCTGACGACCAGCCGCCGTCCGGCCTTCGCCTTGACCCACGACGCCCACGGGTCGAGCATCCAATCCGAGCCGCTGGCGATCGTCGTCCAGCCCTGCGAGGCGTCGACGAAGTCCACGGCGTACGTCGCCTCGTTGCCGAGCCAGGCCGAGAATTCGTCGTGCTCGGTCGCGTCGGCGGGTCCGGTGTAGAGGCCGATCGCCGGCTGGCCGGCGGTGCTCGCGGCGGCCTCGGCGGCGGCGGCGGACGCCGCGACCAGGGCGACGAGGACAAGGAGGATCGCCGCACGCGGCCTGTGGTGCACACCTGCGCCATCGGCCGGCAGCGTTCCGCAGGGGAGGCGGCCGCCGGACGAACGGACGATCGTCAGGCCGTGGGCAGCATGCGCTCGCGGACCGGGAGCGTGCGCTGCTGCGCCCGGGCGCGGCCACGCGCCGGCATCGCCGGCGTGCGTCCGTCGGCCCGGGCGAGCATCGCTCCCAACGCGAGCCCGAGTGCACAACCACAGACCCAGAAGATCGACAACGCGATGACGAGGAAGAGGAGCATGTGGCCCTGTAGTCGGCAGCTGGCGGTGGACCCTTAGCTGCTGGCCGGATGTCCGATCGGGCGCGACGTTCGTCCCGGCGACGCGCCACCCGTCCGTTCGCCGCCGAACGCCTGGCTATCCTTGGCCGAGTGATCACGCTCGATGGTCGCGAGGGGCCGCGTGACGAGTGCGGCGTGTTCGGGATCTACGCTCCCGGCCACGAAGTCTCCAGGCTCGCCTACTTCGCGCTGTACGCCTTGCAGCACCGCGGGCAGGAGTCCGCGGGGATCGCCGCCGCGGACGCGGGCGGCCACATCATGACCCTGCGCGACCTCGGTCTCGTCAACCAGGTCTTCGACGAGCAGAAGCTGCGCGCGCTCGGCGGCGAGATCGCCGTCGGCCACGTGCGCTACTCGACGACCGGCTCCAACGGCTGGGACAACGCGCAGCCGGTGCATCGCTCCGATCGGCGCGAGCTCGCGCTCGGCCACAACGGCAACCTCATCAACGCCGTCGAGCTGCACGCCGAGCTGCGCGAGCAGGGCCTGAGCTTTCGCTCGACGTCGGACTCGGAGATCATCGCCGCCCTGCTGGCCTCGCACGAGGCTGCGGGCATCGAGGACGCCGTCGCCGCGGTCATGCCGCGCCTACAGGGCGCGTTCTCGACGGTGCTGATGACGAAGGACACGCTCGTCGCGTTCCGCGATCCCGCCGGCCTGCGGCCGCTCGTGCTCGGCAGGATCGGCGAGCGCTACTGCGTCGCCAGCGAGTCCTGCGCGCTGGACATCATCGGCGCGACGCGCGTGCGCGACGTCAAGCCCGGCGAGATGGTGTGGGTCGACGAGCACGGGCTGCACTCGCGGATGGTGGTGGCCGGCGCGCGCGAGGCGTTCTGCGTGTTCGAGTACATCTACTTCGCGCGGCCGGACTCGCGCATGAACGGCGACGTCCTGCAGGCGATGCGCGGGCGCATGGGCGAGATCCTCGCGCGCGAGGCGCCGGTGCCCGGCGGGGAGCTCGTGATCCCCGTGCCGGACTCCGGCGCGCCCGCCGCGCGCGGCTTCGCGCGCGCCAGCGGCCTGCCCCAGGACGACGGCCTGATCAAGAACCGCTACGTCGGGCGCACGTTCATCGAGCCCGGGCAGGAGCTGCGCAAGCATGGCCTGCGGCTGAAGTTCAACCCGCTGCCGGAGATCGTCGGCGGCAAGTCGATCGTCGTCGTCGACGACTCGATCGTGCGCGGCAACACGACGCGCCAGATCGTGCAGATGCTGCGCGACGCCGGCGC
>JAWVGK010000014.1:0-2962 GCA_033855155.1 Solirubrobacteraceae bacterium
GTCGATCCGCGCGCTCGCGCCGTACGGCAGGCGCCTGCTCGTCGGCGGCGAGGTCAACGTGTCGCGCACGACCGGCCCGAAGGCCAGGCGCCGCACGCAGTCTCGCAACGGGGTCGTCGCGGTCAGCACGACCGACGCGCGGGTCGACTACGCGTTCAACTCGCACGTCGAGGGGATCGTGCAGGCGCTCGTGCGCACTCGCGACACGATCTACGTCGGCGGCCAGCTGTCGCGCCGCTCGGGCACGCGGGTCGTGCGGCTCAAGCCGCGCAATGGCAAGAAGCGCTCGCGCAAGATCGCGCAGTTCCGCTACAACCTCGTCGCCGAGAGCGCGCGGACCGGCGCGCTGCACCGCGCGTTCAAACCGCGGCCCGACGGGGAGGTCGCGGCGCTCGCGCTGTCGTCCGCGCAGCTGTACGTCGCGGGGCGCTTCAAGCTCGTCGGCGGGCGCCGACGCGACCGCTTGGCGGCCGTCGATTCGACCACCGGCAAGCCGGCGACGCTGTTCTCGCCCGAGCCGGCGGGCGGCGACCGCGGCGTCGTAGCGCTGCTCGCCGATGGCGCGCGCGTCTACGCCGCCGGCGACTTCGACGCCTTCGGGCTCGTGCCGCGGGCGAACTTCGCGATCATCCCGACGGCCTCAGCGCCGGCATGAGCGGGCGCCGGGCCGCGGTGGCGGTTGCGGCCGCGGTCGCGGTCGCGGCCGTGGTGCTCGCGCCGGCCGCGGGCGCGGCGCCGGCGGCGGGCGCGGCGCCGGCGGCGGGCGCGGCGCCGGCGGCGGGGGCCGGGCAGCTGTTGGGCGCGGCGTGGGCGGCGGGCGCCGGCCGGCTCGACGGAGCCTTTGGCGGCGGCGCGGCTGCGGCGACGCTCGGCTTCGGTGCGCGCGCGGCGTCCGTCGCGCTCGCGCCGGACGGGCGCATCGTCGTCGCGGGCGACCGCCGCGGCGCCGGCGGCGAGGGCGCGCTGACGGCGCGCTTCAGCCGCGTGGGCGTGCTCGATCCGTCGTTCGCCGGCGGCGGGGTGCGCATCGACACGTTCGGCAGCGGCGCGACGCCGCAGCGCGCCGCAGCGGTCGCCGTGCAGCCGGACGGCTCGACGATCGTCGCGGGCGTCGCGGGCGACGCGTGGTCGCTCGCGCGCCTGCAGCCCGACGGCCTCGCGGACGGCCTGTTCGCCGCCGCCGGCGTGACGCTGCGCGACCCGTCGCCGGGACCGGGCCCCGAGGAGGAGTACCCCGACGCCGAGCCCGCGCTGCCCGACGGCACCGGACCCGCGGCGATCGCGATCGCGCCCGACGGCCGGATCGTCGTCGCGGGCAGCGTCGGCGTCGCCGGCGACGACGGCGTGCCGGGCGAGCAGATCGTCGTCGCGCGCTTCGGTCCCACGGGCCTGCCCGATCCAAGCTTCGCCCGTGACGGCTTCGCGCTGCTGCAGCTCGGCTTCGGCTCGCCGGTCCGCCATGCCTCGTCGGCCGCGCGGGCGCTGTCGCTGCTGCCCGACGGCCGCATCCTGCTCGCCGGCCGCGCGAGCGCCCGCGACGGCGGCGACCGCGCGTTCGTTGCGCGCCTGACGCCAACCGGGCGCCTCGACGAGACCTTCGCACGCCAGGGACGGCTGCTCGTGCAGCTCGGCCGTGGGTCGGCCGCGCGCGTCGCGAGCTCCGCGCTCGAGGCGCTCGTGCAGCGCCCCGACGGGCGCCTGCTCGCCGCCGGCCGCGCGACTGACATCGCCGGCGCCACCGCGACGCTGCTCGCCGGCTTCACGGCTGCGGGCGCGCTCGACAACGGCTTCGGCCACGACGGCGCCGTCGTCTCGCAGTTCGACGTCGACGGCGCGCGCCGCGGCGCGCCCGTGTCGCTGGCGCGTGCGCTCACGCTCGCCCCCGACGGCGCGGGCGGCGGCGCGCCCGTGGCGCGGGCGCGAGCGTTCGCGCTGGGCCTCGGCACCGTCACGATCGCCGGCGCGCCCGTCTCGTTGGCGCGAGCGCTGACGCTCGCCCCCGACGGCGCCGGCACGATCGCCGGCGCGACGTCGGACGGTGCGCTCGCGGCGCGCTACCGCGCCGGCGGCACGCTGGACTGCGGCTTCGCGACGCGCGGGCGCACGGTGCTGTTCGGCGGCCCGGGCTTCGACCCGGCGACCGACGGCGCGGCGGCCGCGACGCTGCAACCCGACGGCGGACTGCTGCTGGCGGGCCGGCGCGCCGGCGGCGGCATGCTGCTCGCGCGCCTGCTCGGCGGCCCGCTCGGCGCCGCGCCCGCGCCCGCCGGACGCCCGCGGCTCACGACCCTCGCGGCGCGCTACGTCGGCCGCGGGCGCGGCTACGCCTACGGCCTCGTCGACGGTGGCTGCTCGTCGATCAACGTCCGCTTCACGGTCTCCGGCGCGGACGCTCGCGCGATCAAGACGAAGGTGCAGCGCGTGTTCGGGCGCGACGGACCGCAGGTCGTGTGCGCGCCGCTGCGCGGCCTGCGGCCGGGCGGCCGCTACGCGATCCGCCTGGAGTCGCGCTCCGGCCGCGTGCGCGGTGCGCGGCGGGTGCTGCGAGCGGCCGGGTCCGCGGCTCGCGTGCACGTGCAGGACGGCTGCCGCTGAAGCGGCCGTCGGGCCGACGGCGCCGGTGCCCATCCGTCGAGCATCGACGGCCGAAGGTTTAGTCATGCCATAATCCATCTCGTGGCACCACTCACACGACGCCGGCTGTTGCGCTCCGTCCCCGCCCTGGGGCTCGGCGCGGCTGCGCTGCACGCGACGATCCCGCACGCGCACGGCACGGCGGCGGCCGCCGCCGCCGCCGGGCACGACATGCACGACATGGCGGGCATGCCGATGCAAGCGCCGCACGCCGCGGGGCACGGCGGGCACGCCGGCTTTCGCGGCGGCGAGGTCGACCACCGCGCCAACGGCTTCGACCCGCACGCGATCGTGCGCGACTTCGACTGGGGCACGACGAGCCGGCTGC
>JAWVGK010000015.1:0-3066 GCA_033855155.1 Solirubrobacteraceae bacterium
TCGACCGGGAACTGGCGGATCGCCTCGAGGAACGGCAGCGACTCGATGTCGCCGACGGTGCCGCCGATCTCGGTGATGACGACGTCGACGTCCTGCGTCTGGGCCAGCAGCTGCACGCGCTGCTTGATCTCGTCGGTGATGTGCGGGACGACCTGGACGGTGCCGCCGAGGTAGTCACCGCGGCGCTCGCGGCGGATGACGGAGTTGTAGATGCCGCCCGCGGTGACGTTCGAGGCGCGCGACGTGTTGGAGTCCGTGTAGCGCTCGTAGTGGCCGAGGTCGAGGTCCGTTTCGGCGCCGTCCTCGGTGACGAAGACCTCGCCGTGCTGGTAGGGCGACATCGTGCCCGGGTCGACGTTGATGTACGGATCGAACTTCTGCAAGCCCACCGACAGCCCGCGCGCGACGAGCAGCCGGCCGATCGATGCCGCGGCGATGCCCTTGCCCAGCGAGGAGACGACGCCGCCGGTGATGAAGATGAAGCGGGTCTTGGGATCGCGGCTGGACGTCAAGAGGGCCTCCCGAACGAGTCTAGGTGACGCAATCCCGGCAGCTTCTCGATGACCTTCGAGATCGAGCGGAATTCGCCGTAGAGGTTGATGGCCAGCAGCAGCACGAGCGTCACGACCTGCTCGCTCGTGTCGAGCGTCAACACGATCCAGACGCCGGCGAGCGCACCGATGACGTTCGAGCCGGCGTCGCCGAGCATCGCCTTCTCGCGTAGGTCATACCAGCCGCACACGAGCACGGGCCCGATGAACAGCCCGAGCGCCGCGAGCGGCTCGGTGATCTGGGTCGCGATCGTCAGGCACAGGCCGAGCAGCAGGAAGGCCTTGACGGAGCGGCCGGGACGCAGGTCGAGCAGGTTGAAGGCGTTGGTCGTCAGCACGAGCACGGCCGCCGCGAGCAGGAACTCGCTGTCGGAGCCCGGCAGCGACGACGCGACGAGCAGCGCGAGCCCGAGCGTCCCGAGCGCCTTCAGCAGCCCGCTCGAGAAGCTGCCCTTCATCGCCGCCGCGGCATGTCCGCGGAAGCCGCGCGAGCTGCCCGACAGCACGTCGTCGACGAAGCCCAGCAGCGCGACGCCGGGGATGAACGCGATCACGAGCGACAGGTCGTTCGGGAAGACGTCGGCGGTCGTCAGCCGCGCCAGCAGCGTGATCGGGATCAGCGCGACGAGCGCGGCGGGCACGATCGCGACGCCGATCGGCACGGGCAGGCGCCGGCCGCGGTAGTTCTCGCGCTCGAGGCCCGCCGCGACGAGCTGACGGCGCAGCAGCGGCACGAGGAAGACCGCGGCGAGCAGCGAGAAGACGAAAGGCAGTGCGTGCACCCCGAGCAACCTAGCGCCGCGATCGGACCGAAAGCCGCACGCCGCTCAGCGCAGTCCGCAATCTGCGGGCGCCGCACGCGCGCTCGGTGGCGGCGATCCCGCGCTCGCGGCGCACGGCCATCACGGCCGGCGCGGGGCGGTCGCAACGACCGGCGGCAGCAGGTCCTGCGCGCTGTCGCGGCGCCCGAACGCGCCGTCGGCGCCGGCGAGGACGAACACGAGCGCCGCGCGGCCGGCGATCTCGTCGATGTTGTCGACGGTCGACAGCTCGCGTTCGCGATACCAGCCGATCTGCGACGGGTCGCTGTCGCGCGGCTCGATCCCGACGACCTTCACGCCGGTCTGCGCGAGGCCGCGCACGACGCCGTCCTGCAACGTCCTCAGCCGCTCGGCCTGCGCCTTGTCCTCGGGCAGCTTCGAGGTCCGGATGACGATCACGCCGTCGAGGCCGCCGAACTCGCCGCTGGACTGCAGCAGCGCGTTGCGCAGCTTGCGGATCAGGCGCCCGCCCAGCGCCATCTGGTCGCCGGCGCGCCGCCCGAGGGCGCGCAGGAGGTCGGGCTTGGAGTCGACCTGCGCGTAGCGCGTGCCGCTCGCACGCTCGGCGAGCGCCTTCGGATCGACGTCCTCGCGCAACTGCGCGACGAGCGACAGCGACGCGCCCGACGGATCGAGCCAGCTGCGCACCGCTCCGGGCGAGATGTCGCTCGAGCCGAGCAGCACGAGGCCGATGTGGCGGCCCGAGAGGCGGCCGGCGGTGAGGATCGGGTAGGCCTTCTCGCCGTAGCGGCGCTCGTCGGCGAGCCGCGCCTTCGCCGCGTCGCGCTCGGTGTCCGCGCGGCGCACGTCGTTGCGCAGCGAGTTGCGGATGTCCGTGCGCGCGGACGAGACGAGCTCCTTGTCACCGATCGCGACGCCGAGCAGCAGCCCGACGACGAGCGCGAGGAAGACGCCTGCCAGCGACAGGGCGTGGTAGCGGAAGTCAAAGATGGGTCACGCTCGATCGTTCACTCGAGGCCGAGGACGACCTCGAGCTTGAGCCACATCAGGTCGGCCACGTCGCGCAGCGCGGGCGTCAGCAGGACGATCACCAGCAGGCACAGCAGGCCGGCGAGCACGACGCCCACGAGCGGCGCCGCGCCGGCACGTGGACGGTACAGGCGACTCACGCCCTTCGCGTCGACGAGGATCTCGCCGAGGCGCAGGCGGGTGAGGAACGTCGACGCCATGCCGCGGCGGTTCTTGTCGAGGAACTCGACGAGGTTGAACTGCGAGCCGACGGAGACGATCAGCTCGGCGCCCTTCTCGGCGGCGATCAGCATCGCGACGTCCTGGCTCGTGCCGGGCGCCGGGACGACCTTGAACGGCAGGCCGAGCTCCTCGAGCAGCTTGCGCCCCGGCGCCTTGCCGTTGGGATAGGCATGGACGATGAGCTCGGCGCCGCAGCGCAGCGCCGCCTCGGTCGCCGAGTCCATGTCGCCGACGATCATGTCGGGCTGGAAGCCCTCCGCCAGCAGCGCGTTGGCGCCGCCGTCGACGGCGAGGATCGCGGGCTTCATGTCGCGGATGTAGGGGCGCAGCGCGCGCAGGTCCTGCTGGTGGTCGACGCCGCGCACGACGATCAGCGCGGGGCGGTCGCGAAAGTCGGTGTCGAAGCGCGGCAGCTCGATGCGACCCGACAGCAGCTCGCGCTCCTCGAGCATGTGCTCGATCGTGTTCTGCGCGAACGCCTC
>JAWVGK010000016.1:0-5154 GCA_033855155.1 Solirubrobacteraceae bacterium
CATCTCGAACATCGACGACAAGCTGCTGGGCCAGACGCGGCGCCACATCCAGCACGACTTCGACCTCGTCGTCACCGCCCAGCAGGTGCGCTCCTACAAGCCCGACATGGCGCACTTCACCGAGTGCGCGCGGAGGATGGGCACGAAGAAGGGCTGGGTGCACATCTCGGCGAGCTACTACCACGACGTCGAGCCGGCGGTCAAGAACAAGATCCCCGTGATCTGGGTCAACCGCCACAAGGAGGCGCTCGAGCCCGGTCAGAAGAAGCCGACCGCCGAGGTCAAGAACCTCGCCGAGGCGGTCAAGCTGCTCGGTCTCTAGCCGAGCGCGGCGAAGGAGCGGAGGAGCGTTTGCGCGTCGTCGGCCTGCACCGCGACGTGCTCGTCGCGACGAGCCGCATCTGGCAGACGACGTGCACGATCGTGCGTCGCGACGAGGAGTGCTTCGTGATCGACTCGCCGATCCTGCCCGACGAGCTCGAGGTCCTGCCGGCGGTGCTCGAGCACGCCCGCTTTCCCTTTACCGGCCTGCTCGCCACGCACGCCGACTGGGACCACCTGCTTGCGCGGATGGCGTTCCCGACCGCGGCGCTCGGCGTCGCCGAGACGACCGCCGCGCGCCTCGCCGCCGAGCCGGGCACGGCGGCCCGCGAGCTGCGCGCCTTCGACGACGAGCACTACCTCGAGCGCGAGCCGCCGCTGTCGCTGGGCCAGCTGCAGGCGCTGCCGGTTCCCGGGCACTGCGCGATCGGCGACGCCGAGCTCGAGCTGCATCCCGCCGACGGCCACACCGCCGACGGCATGGCGATCTGGATCGGTTGGGCGCGGACGCTCGTCTGCGGCGACTACCTGTCGCCCGTCGAGATCCCGTGGATCTCGCCCGACGGCTCGCGCGACGGCTACCTCGCGACGCTGCGCCGCCTCGAGGCGCTCGTCGAGACGGCATCGCACGTCGTGCCCGGCCACGGCCAGGTGCTCGACGGCGTGCGCGCGGCGGCGATCCTGCGCGAGGACGTCAACTACCTCGCCAAGCTCCCCGACGCCGAGCTGCCGCTGGCGCGCCGCGGCCCCGCGCAGCGCGCGATCCACGAGGCGAACGTGCAGCGGGTGCGAGCCGGCGCATGATCCAGCACGTCGCCGTCGAGGTGCGCGAGGCCGACGTCGAGGCATGCGTGCGCTTCTGGGCGCTGCTGGGCTTCGAGCGCGTCGCGGCGCCGGATGCGCTGGCCGCGCGCTCGACGTGGGTGCAGGCGGGGCCGACGCAGATCCACCTGCTGTACGTCGACGAGCCGCACGTCGCGCCCGAGGGCCACGTCGCCGTCGTCGTCGCCGACCACGACGCGACGCTCGCCGCGCTGCGCGAGGCGGGCTTCGAGCCGCAGCCGCGCACGCGCTACTGGGGCTCGCCGCGCGCGTTCGTGCGCTGCCCCGCCGGCCATCGCGTCGAGCTGATGGCGTTCGCGCCGCGGTGAGCGCCCGCGCTCGACCGGTCGGCCAGCATCTCGCCCGCGGCTCGGGCACGAGCCGGCGGGCGCCGATCCATGTCGAGTGGCAGCCCGCGCGCGGCGCCGCGTACCCTCCGAGGACCCGGCCGCGGCGCCGATCCGGCGCTCTTACGGCGGTCTTACGCAGCACCCCGCCCAACTTAAGGATCTTTGACGAACCCGCCCTACCGTGACCGCATGAGCAACGAGCCCCCGGCCGGACCCGAGCCCGGATCCGGTCGCCTGTGGACGGATCCGCGCGAGGCGCAGGAGCACACGCCGTGGCTCGAGCCGAGGCGGCGGATCGCGCCGCGCGCCGCGACGACGCCGCCTCCTCCACCACCACCGGGCGACGAGCGCGATCCCGACGAGGGCGCGATCCTGCGCCGGCGCCGCGTGCTCGGCATCGTCGCCGGCACGCTCGCCGCGCTGCTGCTGATCGCGGTCGGCGTGCTCGGCGCCGGCCTGCTGCGCGACGACGCCTCGCCGTCGGCGTCGCTGCCGGTCATCCCCGGCGCCGCCCCGGCCGACCAGCGCAGCCGCTCGATCCGCGCGATCTACGCGGCGGCCAAGGACAGCGTCGTCCCGGTGCGCGTGAAGGGCACGCTCACCCAGGGCAGCGGCACGGGCTTCGTCATCGACAAGGGCGGCGTCATCGTCACGAACGCCCACGTCGTCAAGGACGCCCAGCAGGTGCAGGTTCGCGTCAGCGACAAGGCCGGCTACGTCGACGCCGACGTCGTCGGCGCCGACGTGTCGTCGGACCTCGCCGTGCTGCACGTCGACTCGTCCGCCGTGGCGAGGCTGCGACCGCTGCCGCTGGCGGACTCCGACAAGGTCCAGGTTGGCGACGCGACGCTCGCGATCGGCTATCCGCTGGGGATCAACCGCAGCTCGTCGGCGTCGTCGGGCATCGTCTCGGGGCTCGGGCGCTCGATCGACGCCGCCAACAACTTCTCGATCGACAAGGTCATCCAGACCGACGCGGCGATCAACCCCGGCAACTCCGGCGGGCCGCTGCTCGACGCGGCCGGGCGCGTGATCGGCGTCAACGCCGCGATCCTCACGGCCGGCGGCGGCGGCAGCGTCGGCATCGGCTTCGCGATCCCGTCGAACACGATGCGCGAGGTCGTGCCGCGCCTGGAGCGCGGGCGGACCGTCGAGCATGCGTACCTCGGCGTCCAGACGCGCGAGTTCCAGAGCGGGCCCGGCGCGTACGTCGCCGGCCTCACGCCGGGCGCTCCGGCCGCCGACGCGGGCCTGCAGGTCGGCGACGTCGTCGTCGGCGTCGACGCCAGCCCGGTGACGGTGCCCGAGGACATCAGCGCCGCGATCGAGGATCGCGCGCCGGGCGACAGGGTCGCGATCGAGGTGCAGCGCGCCGGCGCGCGCAAGACGCTGCATGCGACGCTCGGCGTGCGCCCCGAGACGGCGCCGGGCTCCACCCCGACCGCTCCCACATCGCCGTAGATGAGCTTCGCGCAGCCCCTCTTCCTCGTCGGGCTCGTGCTCGTCCCGCTCGCGCTCGCCGCCTACCTGCGCCACGAGCGCGTGCGCGCGGCGGCGGCCGCGTCGTTCGCCTCGCCGGCGCTGCTCGCCGCCGTCGCGCCGAGCACGCCCGGCTGGCGCCGCCACGTGCCGCTGGCGGTCTACGGCGTCGCGCTGACGATCCTGCTCGTCGCGCTCGCCAAGCCGCAGACGACCGTCGCCGTCCCGATCGAGCGCGCGTCGATCATGCTGACGACCGACTTCTCGGGCTCGATGCAGGCGACCGACGTCCCGCCGACCCGGCTCGCCGCCGCGCGCGCCGCGGCCAACCGCTTCCTCGGCGAGGTGCCCGGCAGCGTGCGCGTCGGCCTCGTCGCCTTCAACCAGGCGCCGCGGCTCGTCGAGAGCCCGACGACCGACCGCGACGCCGTTCGCTCGGCGCTCGCCGCGCTGCGGCCCAGCGGCGGCACCGCCACCGGCGAGGCGCTCGCCGTGTCGCTGACGGCATTGGCGGCCGAGACCGACGACGCAGGCGTGCGCGTGCCGTCGGCGATCGTGCTGCTGTCGGACGGCAAGTCCGTCCACGGGCGTTCGCCGTCGGAGCTCGCGCTGCGCGCCAAGGAGCTGAAGATCCCGATCTACACCGTCGCGCTCGGCACGCCGACCGGCACGATCACTGTCCGCAAGCCCGACGGGACGAGCGAGACCAAGCCCGTCCCGCCGGACCCGTTCGAGATGGAGAAGGTCGCGGCGCTGTCGGGCGGTCGCGCGTTCACCGCCGACAACGTGCGGCGGCTGAGCACGGTCTACGAGCAGCTCGGCTCGCGGATCGGCTATCGCAAGCAGGAGCGCGAGCTGACGGCGGCGTTCAGCGGCGGCGCGCTGAGCCTGCTCGCCGCCGGCGCGCTGCTGTCGCTGCACTGGTTTCGCCGTCTTGTCTGACCCCAGCGAAAGGAACCCACCCCGATGAGCCCCATGCATCCGATCTCGCCCGACGACGACGACGGGCGCGCGCCGCGGCAGGCGCTCGAGGAGGCGCTGTACGAGATCAAGCGCGTCATCGTCGGGCAGGACGCGATGCTCGAGCGTCTGCTCGTCGCGCTGCTGGCGGGCGGGCACGTGCTGCTCGAGGGCGTCCCCGGGCTCGCCAAGACGCTGACCGTGCGCACGCTCGCCGACGTCATGGGCGGCACCTTCCGGCGCATCCAGTTCACGCCCGACCTCGTGCCCGCCGACCTCGTCGGCACGCGCATCTACCGCCCCGACAGCGGGCGCTTCGACGTCGAGCTCGGCCCGGTGTTCGGGAACTTCCTGCTCGCCGACGAGATCAACCGCGCGCCCGCCAAGGTGCAGTCGGCGCTGCTGGAGGTCATGCAGGAGCATCAGGTCACGATCGGCACGGAGAGCTTCCGCGTGCCCGACCCGTTCCTCGTGCTTGCGACGCAGAACCCGATCGAGTCCGAGGGCACGTATCCGCTGCCCGAGGCGCAGATCGACCGCTTCCTCTTCAAGATCCTCGTCGACTACCCGACGCTCGGCGAGGAGGCCTCGATCGTCGGACGCTCGCTGCGCCCGCCCGAGAACGTGCAGGTGCGCCTGTCGATGGCCGAGCTCGTGCGCTTCCAGCACGCCGCGGCGGAGATCTTCGTCGATCGCGAGGTCGTCGCGTACGCCGTGCAGCTCGTCGACGCGACGCGCAACCCGGAGCGCTACGGCCTCGGCGAGCTCGACGCGCAGATCCAGTACGGCGCGAGCCCGCGCGGCGCGATCGGGATGGTGCAGGCCGCGCGCGCGCTGGCGCTGCTGCGCGGTCGCCGTCACGCGCTCTGCGACGACGTCCGCGACCTCGCCTGCGACGTGCTGCGCCACCGCATCGTGCTCTCCTACGACGCGCTGTCAGACGGCGTCGGCACCGACGACATCCTCGCCCGCATCCTCGGCGCGCTCGCCGACGGGCGCGCGACGCCGCTGCCGGCCGAGCACGACGCCGCGGCGTAGGACGTGGCCCGCCGCGCGAGATCCCGGGCCGCAGCGCCGACGGCCGTGGCCGAGCGCCACAGCGCGCTGCGCGTGCCGCCGGCCCGCCAGGGCCCGGGGCCGACGCCCGCCGCGCTGATCGACGCGCTCGCGCTGTCGCTCGCGCGGCGCGGGTCGGGCGTGCTGCCGGGCGACCGGCTCTCGC
>JAWVGK010000017.1:0-6671 GCA_033855155.1 Solirubrobacteraceae bacterium
CCGACGAGGTCGGCGACTTCGAGGAGTACACGGCGCTGTATCGCGAGAGCTGGTGCGATCCGGCGCTGCGCTGGCTGCTGTCGACGGTCTCCAGCGCGATGATCTTCGACGACCACGACGTCCACGACGACTGGAACACGTCCGGCGCGTGGGTGGCGCAGATGCGCGCCAAGCCGTGGTGGGAGGACCGCGTCCTCGGCGCGTACATGTCCTACTGGATCTACCAGCACCTCGGCAACCTCTCGCCGAAGCGGCTGTACGACGACCCGATCTTCTGCGCGGTGCAGGACGCCGACGGCGACTGCGAGCGGCTCGTGCGCGAGTTCGCGCGCACGGCGGTCGAGGAGATCGCGGGCGCGCGCTGGAGCTTCGCGCGCGACTTCGGCCGCACGCGCCTGGTCGTCGTTGACTCGCGCGCCGGGCGCGTGCTGACCGAGGGCCGGCGTCAGATGCTCTCCGACGCCGAGTGGGAGTGGGTCGAGGACGCCTGCAGCGGCGACTTCGACCACCTCGTCGTCGGCACGTCGCTGCCGGTGATGCTCGCCGCCGGCATGCACCACCTCGAGGCCTGGAACGAGGCCGTCTGCGACGGCGCCTGGGGCGGGCTGGCCGCGCGCGCCGGCGAGCGCATCCGCCAGGGCCTGGACCTCGAGCACTGGGCGGCGTTCGAGGGCTGCTTCCGGCGCATGTCGGTGCTGCTCGAGGACGTCGCGGCCGGGCGCCGCGGGCCGGCGCCGGCGACGATCGCGCTGCTGTCGGGCGACGTCCACCACGCGTATCTCGCGGAGGCGTGGTTTCCCGGCCGCGAGGTCACCAGCCGCGTCCTGCAGGTCACGTGCTCGCCGATCCGCAACCCGCTCGACAAGCGCGAGCGCCGTGCCCTGCGCGCAGCGTTCACGCGACCGGTCGCGGCGATCGCGCGCGCGATGGCGCGGGCGGCGGGCGTGCCGGCGCTGCCGATGCGCTGGACCTTCGCCCAGCAGCCGACGTTCGACAACCAGGTCGCGCACCTCGACCTGCGCGGGCGCGAGGCGCGGCTGCGGATCGAGAAGACCGTGCCGCGCGACTGGCAGGCGCCGCGGCTGCACTGCGTCCTGTCGCTGGGGATCGCGCCGAAGGCGTCGTAGCGTCAGGCGGGCCGGCCGCGGCCGTCATCGTTGCTCGTTGCTCGCTCCGAGCCCCACCCAGCAACATTGAGCACGCTCGGCTCGGACTGCTCGAGATGGGCCGACAGGGTCGAGACGAGTTCGTCGACCTCCTCGCGAGTGTTGTACAGCGACAGCGACGGCCGGGCGGCGCTCTCGGCGCCGAAGTGGCGCAGCGTCGGCTGGGCGCAGTGATGTCCGGCGCGCACCTGGATGCCCACCGCGTCGAGCTGCGCGGCGATCGCCTCCGGGCTCGCGCGGTCCGACAGGAACGCCAGCACGCCGATCTTGTCGGGCATCGTCCCCAGCTGGGTGATGCCTGGGATCGCGCCCAGCGCCGCCATCGCGTAGCCGGTCAGCCAGTCCTCGTAGCCGGCGATCGCGTCGCGCCCGACCGCGGTGACGTACTCCAGCGCCGCCCGCAGGCCGACCGCGCCCGCGATGTGGCCGGTTCCCGCCTCGAAGCGATGTGGCGGCGCGGCGTACGTGGTGTGGTCGAAGTCGACGCGGTCGATCATGTTGCCGCCGCCCTGCCAGGGGGCCATCTGCTCGAGCAGCTCCGACTTGCCGAACAGCGCGCCGATGCCCGTCGGCGCGAACAGCTTGTGGCCGCTGAACGCGTAGAAGTCGGCGCCGAGATCGGTGACGTCGACGGGGAAGTGGCCGACCGCTTGGGCGCCGTCCACCAGCACGCGCGCACCGTAGCGGTGGGCGAGGGCGGTCATCTCCTTGACGGGCGGGACGGTCCCGAGCACGTTCGACGCATGCGAGAGTGCGACGAGCTTGGTCCGTGAGCTGAGCAGGTCCTCGTAGGCCGCCATGTCGACGCCGCCGCGCTCGTCCAGCGGGACGACCATCAGCCGCGCCCGCTTGTCGTCGGCGAGCATCTGCCACGGCACGATGTTCGCGTGGTGCTCGAGCGTCGTCAGCACGATCTCGTCGCCGGTGCAGACGTTCGACCGACCCCAGCTCTGGGCGACGAGGTTGATCGCCTCGGTCGTGCCGCGCACGAACACGATCTCCTCGGGACCGCCGGCACCGAGGAAGGCCGCGACGGCGGCGCGGGCCTCCTCGTACTGCTCGGTCGCGCGACGGGCCATGCTGTGGGCGCCGCGGTGCACGTTGGAGTTGTGCGCCGCGTAGAACTCGCTCACCGCCTCGATGACCTGCTCGGGCTTCTGCGTCGTGGCGGCGTTGTCGAGCCAGATCAGCGGACGGCCGTTGACCTCGCGGTGCAGGATGGGGAAGTCCCTGCGGATCGCCTCGACGGGAAACGCCGGCTGCGCGCGCGGCTGCTCGGGCTCGACCGGCGGATCGGCGAGCCAGTACCGCGTCTCAGGCATATTCGTGGTATTTCGAGACGTCGACGTCCTCGAGTACCGCGATCGCGTCGTTGACGAGCACCGCGACCGAGAAGTACGCGGTCACCAGGTACGACGTCAGCGCCCGCCGGTCGACCCCCATCGCGCACACCGCCATCCCCGGCTCGACCTCGTCGGGGACGCTGGCCGGGCGCAGCCCGACGACGCCCCGCTCGGCCTCCCCGACGCGCATGAGCACGATGCTCGTGGTGCCGACCGAGCCGTCGGTCGTTCCGTCGATCTCGAGCTTGTCCGTCGGCAGCAGCGGCACGCCGCGCCAGGTGAGCTTCGGGCTGCCGTAGACGTCCATGATCGCCGGCGGCACGCCGCGGCGGGTGCACTCCCGGCCGAACGCGGCGATCGCCCGTGGATGCGCGAGGAAGAACGCGGGCCGCTTCCAGACGCGCGTCAGCAGCTCGTCGAGGTCATCGGGCGTCGGCGGCCCGGTACGGGCGCGCACGCGCTGCTTGACGGAGACGTTGTGCAGCAACCCGAACTCCGGGTGGTGGAGCATCTGACGCTCCTGCTGCTCGCGCAGCGCCTCCATCGTCAGACGCGTCTGCTCGTTCACCTGGCTCATCGGCTGGTTGTAGAGGTCCGACACGCGCTTGTGGATGCGCAGCACGGTCTGCACGATGCTCATCTCGTACTCGCGCGGGAACTCCTCGTAGTCGACGAAGGTCTGCGGCAGCTCGGGCTCGCCGACGTGCCCCGACATGAGGTCGATCGGGCGCTCGCCGGGCCGGGTCCCGTTGCCCTGGGCGAGCGCCTCCAGCCGCGCCGCGAGCTGCGCGTCGCGGGTGGCGAGGTCGGTGAGCCGCGAGCGCTCCAGCACGAGCAGCACGCAATGCGTGACCGCCTTCGCGCGATGAAGCCACTGCTGCTCGCCGACCCAGGCGTCCTCGTCGAAGTAGTCACCCTCGCCGAGCACGTCGATCAGCGCGTCCTCGCCGAACTTCGTGGTTCCCCAGAGCTCGACCTTGCCGTGCGCGATGACGTACAGGCGGTCCGCGGCCGTGCCGGGCTCCGCGATGACGTCACCGGGTTCGAACGTCTCCTGGGTGAACGACTCGCTGAGCGCTGACAGCAGTGCGGGGTCCGCATCGATGAGCAGCGTCAGCTCGCGCAGATCCTCGGAGAACACGCGCGCGTCGTCGCCGTCGATCTCCGTGCTGATGAGATGGTCGCCGATGGTGAAGCTGCGGTGACGATTGACGCGGTAGGCCCCCGCCTCGATCTCCACCCAAGGCAGCGCCCGCAACAGGTAGCGAGGCGTGATCGCCTCCATCTGCGGGACCGTCTTGGTCGTGGTCGCCAGCGGACGCGCCGCCGAGGTACTCAGGCTGCGCTGCGTGTCTTCAGACATCAGGCTCTCCCCCAATAGTGCTTGCCAGACCGCCAAGCCCGCGCATCGCGACGCTCGCGCCGAGACTAGCGACGGCAGCCGATTCGAGGCCGGAATCTTCGCGTCGCCGTGACAGCGGCTGCGGGCCGGACGCCGTCACCCTAAGTCACGCCGTGCTCGCGAGCCGCGTCTGCGCCGTCAGTCGCGATGCACGCGAAACCCGCGCAGGCGCAGCGAGTTCGACACGACGAAGACGCTCGACAGGGCCATCGCGGCGCCGGCGAGCATCGGGTTGAGCAGGCCCGCGGCCGCCAGCGGCAGGCCGACGACGTTGTAGCCGAAGGCCCAGAAGAGGTTGCACTTGATCGTGCGCAGGGTGCGCCGCGAGAGGCGCAGGGCGTCGGCCGCGGCGCGCAGGTCGCCGGACACGAGCGTCAGGTCCGACGCCTCGATCGCGACGTCGGTGCCCGTGCCGATCGCCATGCCGAGGTCGGCCTGGGCGAGCGCGGGGGCGTCGTTGACGCCGTCGCCGACGACCGCGACGACGCGGCCCTGCGCCTGCAGCCGGCGCACGGCTGCGGCCTTCTGCGCCGGCAGCACGCCCGCGATCACCTCGTCGATGCCGGCCTGCGCCGCCACGGCGCGCGCGGTCGTCTCGTTGTCTCCGGTCACGAGCACCGGCCGCAGGCCGAGCTCCCGCAGCCGCCGCACGGCCTCCGGCGAGCTCGGCTTGATCTCGTCGGCGACGGCGAACAGCGCGCGCGGCCGGCCGTCCCAGCCGCCGACGATCGCCGTCAGTCCCTCGGCCTCGGCGTCGGCGAGCGCCCGCTCCAGCTCGGGCGCCATGCCGCGGTGCGCGCGCGCGTCGGCCAGCAGCGCGGGGCGCCCGGCGACGACCGCGTGGCCGTCGACGATCCCGCGCACGCCCGACCCGTCCTGGCTGGCGAACTCGCTGACCGCCGCGAGCACGCCGCAGCGCTCGCGCGCGGCGCTCGCGATCGCCCGCGCGATCGGGTGCTCGGAGGCGTCCTCGAGCGCGCCGACGAGCGCCAGCGCGCGCACCTCGTCGACGCCGTTCGCGCAGACGATCCGCCGCAGCGACATCCGGCCCTGCGTGACCGTCCCGGTCTTGTCGAGCACGATCGTGTCGACGAGGCGCGTGGACTCGAGGATCTCCGGGCCCTTGATGAGCAGGCCGAGCTGCGCCCCGCGGCCGGTCCCGACGAGCAGCGCGGTCGGCGTCGCGAGGCCGAGCGCGCACGGGCAGGCGATGATCAGCACCGACACGGCCGCCGCGAACGCGACGCCGGTCTCGCCCGCGCCGATCCAGAAGCCGAGCGTCGCGACGGCGATCGCGATAACGACCGGCACGAAGATCGCGGCGACGCGGTCGGCGAGCCGCTGCACGGGCGCCTTGCCCGACTGCGCGCGCGTGACGAGATCGCCGATCTGCGCGAGCGCCGTGTCCGCGCCGACGCGCGTCGCGCGCACGACGATGCGCCCGCCGGCGTTGACCGTCGCGCCGGTCACCGCGTCGCCGGGCGCGACCTCGACCGGGACGCTCTCCCCGGTCAGCAGCGAGCGGTCGACGGCGCTGGAGCCCTCGACGACCTCGCCATCGGTGGCGATCTTCTCTCCCGGCCGCACGACGAAGCGGTCGCCGGCGCGCAGCTGCGACACCGGCACGCGCCGCTCGCGGCCGTCGCCGTCGAGCACCGCCGCGTCCTTGGCGCCGAGCGCGATCAGCGCCCGCAGCGCGGCGCCCGCGCGGCGCTTGGCGCGCGCCTCGAACGTGCGCCCGGCGAGCAGGAACGTGATCACGACGCCGACGACCTCGAAGTACACGTCGCCGACCGGCCCGCCGCGCTCGGGGACGAGGCTCAGCGCGTGGCGCATCCCCGGCTCGCCGCCGCCGAGGAAGAACAGCGACACGACCGACCACGTCCAGGCGGCGATCGTGCCGATCGAGATCAGCGTGTCCATCGACGCGCTGGCGTGGCGCAGGTTCGACCACGCCGCGCGATGAAACGGCCAGCCGGCCCAGACGAGCACCGGCGTCGCGAGCTGCAGCGACAGCCACTGCCAGTTGTCGAACTGCAGCGCCGGGATCATGCCGAGCGCCAGCAGCGGCACGGAGGCGACCGCCGAGAAGATCAGCCGCACCCTCAGCCGCGTCCCCGGCCGCCGCGCCGGCCGCGCGTCGCCGTCTGCGCGCACGCGCGAGGGCAGGGTCGCGGTGTATCCGGCCTGCTCGATCGTCGCGACGAGCTCGGCGGGCGTGAGCTTCGCGGGCGCGTAGTCGACCGACGCCTGCTCGGTCGCATAGTTCACCGAAGCGCGGACGCCGTCGAGGCGGTTCAGGCGCTTCTCGACGCGCGCCGCGCAGGCCGCGCACGTCATGCCGACGATCGGCAGGTCGAGGTGCCGCTCGCGAGGCTCGGGCGCCGCCGTCGTCATGGCCGCACGACGCGCGTGAAGGCGGCGGTTCGCACGCGGCCGCGATGGCGGAACTGCAGGAACATGCGGTACGTGCCGGGCTCGCGCGGGCCGGTGTGGAAGGCGAGCCCCGGCTCGGCCAGCGGGTGCACGTGGCGGTAGGCGAGGTCGCCCACGCGCAGCATCACGAGGTGCCCTTGCGCGCCGAGGTAGTGCTGCAGGTCGACGATCGCGAGGCCGCGGCGGCGCACGGAGAAGTCGAGCACGGACGGGTCGCGCTGGCCGACGAGCACGTCGTAGCCGTCGACGTGCGCGGTCCTCGACGCCGGCGGCAGCGCCAGCGGCTCGAAGCGGCCCGCGACGAACAGGTCGACGCCGAGCGTG
>JAWVGK010000018.1:0-6335 GCA_033855155.1 Solirubrobacteraceae bacterium
CTCCATCGTCGCGATGCTCAGCGTGTCGGACGCCAGCGCGATCGGGATGACCGCCCCGACGGCGAGGCCCGCGCGCAGCAGCGGCAGGCTCGTCAGGCCGTAGCCGAACACGAACGCCAGCGTCACCGACAGGACGACCGTCGCGAGGTTCGAGAACCCGAGGGCGGTGCCGACGAGCATCCCCGCGACCTCGCCGATCGCGCAGCCGGTCAGGCAGTGCAGCGTCGCGTCGATCGCCACGCGCGTCAACGCCGCGCCCGACGTCGGCATCGCGTGGTGTTCGTGGGCGTGGGCCGAAGCCGCGGACATCTCTCCTACATACTCCCTGGGGGTATCCGCACGCCGCGAACCATAGCAACACTCGCAACTACCCGAGGGGGGTATTGCGCGGGGCGCTGCATCGTTGCGCGCCAATGTCCGCGGGGCCGCCGGCGCGGTTGGTAGCGTGAACGGCGTGAACGCTCTCGCGATCCGCGCAGCGGCGCGCCGCCGGCGCCGTCGCATGGCCACGCTGCTGGCCGTCGCCGTCGTGGCGAGTGCCATCACGGCGCATCACAGCGGCCTGCCGATGGCCATGCACGACGGCGCCGGCATGGGCTCGGTCGTCGAGATGTGCCTGGGCGTCTTCACCGCGGTCGGGGCCGCCCTGGTCGCCGCGGGGTTCGCGGTGCTCGCGCTCGGCCGCTGGCGCCCCGCGCGGATGCTCCCCGCACCGGCGCTGCGTCGTGTCGCGATCGCGCCGGTCGCGCGTGCGCGCCACGGCCCGTTCGTGGTCTGCGTCCTGTGTGTCAGTCGACGGTGATCTGCAGGTAGCCGGCCCGGCGCCCTTCCGCGCGCCGGTGCACCAACACCTGCCGTTCGCGTACGACACGACACGAGGAGAACCGATCCTGATGCAGTCCCCCCGCAAGTTCCTGACGGCGCCCGTCGTGCTCGGCGCCGTGCTGATCGCCGGCTGCGGCGACGACTCCGGCAGCACGTCCGAGGCGCCGGCCGGCAACTCCGTCGACCGCGCGTTCGTCGCGCAGATGATCCCGCACCACCAGTCGGCCGTCGAGATGGCGAGGATCGCCCGGCGCCGCGGCTCGGGCGCCTTCGTCAAGCGGCTCGCAGACGACATCGTGCGCACGCAGACCCGGGAGATCTCCACGATGCGCGACGCCGACCAGCGCCTGCGCGGCGCGGGTGTGACGAAGGGCTCGCTCGGGGTGCCCGACCACATGATGGGCATGGACGGCGACGTCTCGAGCCTCGACCGCGCCACGCCGTTCGACGCGGCGTTCATGCGCATGATGATTCCCCACCACGAAGGCGCCGTGACGATGGCCCGGGCCGAGCTGCGCAAGGGCCGGGACGCCGAGCTCAAGACGCTCGCGAAGGCGATCGTCGCGGCACAGCAGCGTGAGATCGCTCAGATGCGCGAGCACATGGGCGGCGCGGCCGCGGGCAGCACGATGAAGATGCACGACGCCGGACAGCACCCCGGCTGACACGCAGCTCGTGGACGGCGGCGCCGCGCCCGCCGGCGACCGCCGCCATCGGCAGTCGGGATCTCGGTCCGGGATTGCGGGTGGACTGTTGCGAACGGGACCATTAGGTTGACCTGCGTGCCGCCCAAGCCGCTGAAGGACAACCTGCGCAAGCGCACGACCGGCGACCTCAGCGACGAGCGCGACCAGCTCGGGGGGTGGATCCGCCAGCCGGAGGTGCGGTGGCTGGATCCGAGCATCCTCGCGAAGGCCGGCGTCGAGGTCGCGGTGTCGGGCACCTTCGGCAAGTTCGCCGACAAGCGCGAGATCCAGACCAGCGAGCAGGGCCCGTTCGACTACTCCCAGGCCGGCGAGCTGTGGATCGACTACCTGTCGGACACCGGCGACGGCTGGATCGCGACGCAGACGATGGCGTGGGTGCTCGCGCAGCCGACCCTGAGCGTCGACGGCGCGGACCTGCCGCGCGGCTCGATCCTGCTGCTCGGCGGCGACCAGGTCTATCCGACGGCCACGCCGGAGGCCTACGAGGACCGCTTCAAGGGCCCGTTCGCCGCGGCGCTGCCGCGCTCGCCGGTCGGCCACGAGCCCGACATGTACGCCACGCCCGGCAACCACGACTGGTACGACGGCCTCGTGAGCTTCCTGCGGCTGTTCTGCACGAGCGGCTGGATCGGCGGCTGGCGCACGCGCCAGCGGCGCAGCTACTTCGCGCTGAAGCTGCCCAACCGCTGGTGGATCTGGGCGATCGACATCCAGCTGGACACGTACATCGACGACGTCCAGCTGAAGTACTTCGCCGACCAGGGCATCGGCCCCGGCGACAAGATCATCCTGCTGACGGCGAAGCCGAGCTGGGTCGCGGCCGTCGACGGGCGCGTCGAGCCGGCGACGTGGAAGTTCCTGAACTACTTCGAGGAGCGGATGGTGCGCGACATCGGCGCGCGGCTCGTGCTGACGATCACCGGCGATCGCCACCACTACGCGCGCTACGAGCCCGCGGGCGGCGACGGCTCCGACGAGGCGCCGACGCGCATCACCGCCGGCGGCGGCGGGGCGTACCTGTCGGGCACGCACACGCTGCAGGAGACGCTGCTGCTCAAGCCGCTGCCGCGCCAGACCGCCGCCGACAGCTACGAGGACCAGCCGGCGGTGCTCAACCGCCGCGAGGCGATCTACCCCAGCGACGCCGACTCGCGCCGGCTCAGCAACGGCATCCTGAAGCTCGCGGCGCTCAACCCGGCCTTCGGGCGGCTGCTCGGCGCGGTCTACGTCCTGATCGGCGTCGCGCTGCTCGGCGCGCTGAACACCGCCGACGGCAGCCTCGCCAACGACGTCGGCGACAGCACCGCCGCCGCCGGCGCCGCGCCGGGCGCCGCCGGCCGCGGCTTCTTCGACGTCCTGTCAAGCTCGATCGGCGGCATGACGATCGTGCTCGCCGTCGTGCTGTTCGGCGCCCTCTACGGCGGCGCCGACATCAAGCCCGGGTTGCGCGAGTCGCGCCTGGCGATCTCGCTCGCGCGGCTGGCCGTCGCGCTCGCGCAGACGCTCGCGCACCTGCTCGTGGCGAGCTTCGTCGTGTGGGCGGCGCTGCGGATCGCACCGCAGATCTGGGACGCGTCGATCTTCGTCTGGCTGCTCGGCCTGCCCGCCGCCTTCCTCGTCGGCGCGACGGTCGGCGCGACGGTGTTCGCGTGCTTCATGCTGCTCGTGCACAAGGTCCGCGGCGCGCGAGCGCAGGCGTGCGCCAACCAGGTCTTCACGGGCCAGTCGATCCCCGACTACAAGAACCTCCTGCGGATGCGCCTCGGCCGCGACGGCGGCCTGACGATCTACCCGCTGGGCGTCGACGAGGCGTGCTCGACCTGGGACCTCGCCGCGCCGCGGCCCGCGGCGCGCTTCGAGCCGCGCGGCACGGCCCCGCAGGTGCACCCGATCGACCGCCCGCTGGAGTTCGACGCGCGCGGCAACCGGCTGTAGCGGCGCCTACCGTGCCGGCGCTGCGCCGCGCGCGCAGCGCGTCGCGGCGGCGACCTCGCGGCGCTGTCGCGCGGCGTCGGCGACGTACGCGACGAAGGCGACCGTCGTCGGGTTCGCGACGACCGTCGCCAGGCCGGGGTCGAGCTGGCCCTCGGACAGCACGTAGAAGATGCGCCAGCCCTCGCCGCTGACCTTCACGACGCCGCTGTCGCGGCCGCCGACCGGCGCCGCGCGCGCGGTCGCGCCGCGGGCGAACGCGAGGTCCCGCGCGCGGCGCGCGAGCTGCGCGCCCGCCAGCAGCAGGCACGGGACGATGTCGCCCGACGGCGCGGGCGCGCCGCGCAGCGCGACGCCGCAGTACAGGCTGCTGCGGAACTGGTAGAGCTTGCGGCTCTCCGACGGGCAGTCGCGGCCGTCGTCGACCTCGCGCACGAGCTTGTAGAGCGCCGCGCGCGCGCCGCAGCCGACGAGCGCGCCGTGGACGTCGACGCACTTGCCGCGCTCGGGATCGGGGCCGCCGAAGAGGATCTTCGAGACGGCGAGGAACGTGATCGCGAGGATGACGACGATGGCGACGAGCCTGGGCAGCGATCCGCGCATCGGCCAAGAGCCTTCCACATGCGTCGCACCCGCGATCATGCAGCCCGTGCGCCGCACCGTCGCAGTCTGCGTTCTGCTCTTCGCGGCGTATGCCGCCACGATCGGGCTGCACGCGTTCGGCACGTCGCAGTTCGGCGGCGACGAGCCCCATTACCTGCTGACGGCCGAGTCGCTCGTCAGCGACCACGACGTCGACCTGCGCGACGAGTACGCCACGCGCGCCTACGACGACTGGTATCCGTACGTGCTCGAGCGCCACGGGCGCCTGACCCGCGGACAGGCCAACGAGCCGCACGGGCTCGGCTTCCCGCTGCTGATCGCGCCCGCGTACGCCGTCGGCGGGCCGCTCGCCGTGCAGCTGCTGATGGCGGCGATCGCCGCGCTCGCGTTCGCGCTCGGTGGCGCGCTCGCGCGCCGCGTCGTGCCCGAGCCGTGGGCGAGCGGCGCGACGCTCGCGTGCGGGCTGTCGCCGCCGGCGCTCGCCTACGCCACGACGGTCACGCCCGAGCTCACGGCGGGCTGCCTGCTGGCGTTCGCCATGCTGCTCGCGCTGCGCATCCGCGAGCTGCCGCGCATCCGCTGGGTCGCGGGCGCGGCGATCGCGCTGGCGACGCTGCCGTGGCTCGGGCTGACGTTCGCGCTGCCGGGGGCGGTGATCGCGCTGACGATGGTGCGCTGGCTGCGCCGCCGCGGGCGCGGCTTCGCGGTGCTCGTGACGGTCGAGGTGCTGCTGTTCTCGGCCGTGATGTTCGTGACGATCGACGACCAGCTGTTCGGCGGCTTCACGCCGACGGTCGCCGACGTGCCGGGCCACGGCGTCGACGACCTCGCGATCGGCGACGTCGCCGCGCGCGCGCCGCGGCTGGTCGCGCTGTGGCTCGATCGCACGTACGGGCTGCTGCGCTGGGCGCCGGTGCTCGCGGTCGCGTTCTACGCGCTGTGGCTGCTGTGGCGCTCGCGCCGCGACCGCCTCGCGCGCGCGCTGCCCGAGCGCCGCCACGTCGAGGTCGCGGCGACGCTGTGCGCGCTCGTCTGCGCGTCGCAGGTGTTCGTCGCGACGTTCGTCGCGCCGACGATGTTCGGGTTCTGGTTTCCGGGTCGCTACCTCGTCCCGGCGCTGCCGCTCGCGGTCGCGCTCGTCGCGTGGGGCCTGCGCCACGCGCCGCGCACCGGGACGGTGCTCGCGGCGCTGACGGTCGTGACGAGCATCTGGTGGTACGCGCAGCTGCGCATAGGCGGCGGCACGATCGTCGGGCCGTCGTCGCGCGCGCCGCTGGGGCCGCTCGACGAGGCGCTGCCGCTGTTCGGCACGGGCGGGGCGGGCGCGACGATCGCGCTCGCGCTCGCCGGCGGGGCGCTCGCGGGCCTCGTCGCGTTCGAATGGCACGCGTGGCGCCGCGACGCCGACGTCGCGTCGTAGGCCGCTTGAACGTCCGTCGGTGCCAGCGTTCAGCGCGACACACGGGCTCGCGTCAGCCGCTCTGCGCGTCCGCTCCTGACGCGGTGCGGTTCCACTCCTTCTTGTGGATCCGCTTGGCCGCCTGGTACTCGGCGAGGCCCTGCGGGGTGCGGACGTCGCCGAGCGTCGGATGCCACGGCACGAGCTCGCGCGCCGCGTCGACGTCGAACTGCTTGGCGAGCACCGCGCCGAGCGACTTGATCTTCATCTGCCCGAAGCCCGGCAGCGCGGCGAGGTTCGCGCGCAGCTCGGCGGCGTCGGCGGCGTCGGTCCAGACGCGCGCGGCGTCGCCGCCGTAGTGCTCCTGGAGGTGGACGGCGAGGTCGTGCACGCGCTGGGCCATCGCGGCGGGGTAGCGGTGGATCGCGGGACGCTCGCGGAAGACCGGCTCGAGGTCGGCGGTCGCGAGCGTCGCGGCGTCGAACGAGCCGAGGCGCTCGCGCAGCGCCAGCGGGCCGGCGAACGCCTTCTGCACCGTCACCTGCTGGTCGAGCACGAAGCCGACGAGCAGCGCCAGCGGGTCGCTGGCGATCATCGCGTTGGCCTCGTCGTCGGGGGTGAAGTACAGGCGCTCGGGCATGGCCGCGATCGTACCGAGAGTGCGCCCGCGGCCCGCGCGCTGTCAGCATGAGCGCCGTGACGACGCTCGAGCTCGCCACCCCGCACGGCCCGGCGCTCGCGCACGTGCACGCGGCCGACGAGCCGACAGCCGCGCTCGTCCTCGGCCACGGCGCCGGCGGCGGGTTCGGCGCGCCCGACCTGATCGCGGCGACGGCGGTCGCGCGCCGGCTGGGCGTGAGCGTCGCGCA
>JAWVGK010000019.1:0-3031 GCA_033855155.1 Solirubrobacteraceae bacterium
ACTCGAGATGCTCGACGTCGTTGTGGTCGTAGACGAAGACCTCCGCGCGCGACAGCCGGCAGCCGTCGATGATCGACGCGTGGTTGAGCTCGTCGGAGAAGACGACCTCGCCGGCACGCGCCAGCGCCCCGACGACGCCGAGGTTCGCGAGGTAGCCCGAGCCGAACAGCAGCGCCGACTCGGTGCCCTTGAACGACGCGAGCTTGCGCTCGAGGCGCTTGTGCACGGTCATCGTGCCCGACACCAGGCGCGAGGATCCGGCGCCGACGCCCCAGCGCAGCGCGGCGTCGGCTGCCGCCTCCCGCACGCGCGGGTGGTCGGCGAGGCCGAGGTAGTTGTTGGAGCACAGCAGCAGCACCGGTCGCCCGTCGAGCACGACGTTTGGACCCTGCGGGCCGCTGACCAGCCGCGTGCGCCGGTACAGGCCCGTCTCCTTGAGCTCTGAAAGCCGCCCCTGGATCTCGCTCATGCTGGCTCCTTGCCGTGCGCTTCAGCCCCGCGGCGCCGGGGTCGTGTTGGGAGCGCCGTCCGGCCGCTCGGGGACGTGGCCCTTGCGGGCGAAGCGCAGCTGCGTCGAGGGGTCCCACATCCGCACCTGCACGGGTGACGGGCGCTCCGCGACGGCGGTCGCCGAGCGCTCCGAGGACGCCGGCGTCTCGCCGTCCAGCCAGCCGCTGCGGTTGTCCGGGCGCGGGTTTGCGGCGTTGTCGGGCTGGCGCTCGACGTTCAGGCCGAGGTTCTCGAACATCGCGCGATCCTCGTCGGGCGTGTTGCCGAGCGTCGTCAGGAAGTTGCCCATCATCACGCCGTTGATGCCGGCGCGGACGGCGAGCTGCTGCAGCTCGCCGATGTTCTCGACGCGCCCCCCGCAGAGCCGAAACAGCGCGTCGGGGAGGATCAGGCGGAAGATCGCGATCCACTTCACGGCCTCCCACGGGTCCATGTGCTCGCGGTCGCCGAACTTCGTCCCCGGGCGCGGGTTGAGCAGGTTGATCGGCACCGAGGTCGGGTCGATCGCCGCCAGCTCGAACGCCATCTCGACGCGCTGCTCGCGCGTCTCGCCGAGGTTCAGAATGCCGCCGACGCACGTCTCCAACCCGGCCTCGCGGACCGCGTCGATCGTGCGCAGCCGGCCCTCGTAGCGGACCGTCTGCGAGACCTCGGGGTAGTAGGACTCGGCCGTCTCGACGTTGTGGTGCACGCGCTGCACGCCGGCCTCCTTCAGCGCCCGTGCGCGTGCGACCGACATGTGCCCGATCGACGCGCAGCGCTTGAGGTTCGTGTGCTCGGCGACCAGGCGCGTGCCCTCGAGCACCTTCTCGAAGTCGCGCTTGGACAGCCCCTGGCCCTGCGTGACCATGCAGAAGCGGTGCGCGCCGGCCGCCTCGGCCGCGCGCGCGTGCTCGAGGATCTGCTCGGGCTCCATCATCGCGTGCAGCGGCGTCTCGGCCTCGGCGTAGCGCGACTGCGCGCAGAAGCCGCAGTCCTGGGCGCACCCGCCGGACTTCGCGTTGACGAGCGAGCACAGGTCGGTCGCGTCCGCGAAGCGTTCCACGCGCACCCTCCACGCACGCTCGATCAGCGCCTCGATCTCGGCGTGGTCCTCGAGCTCGCCGAGCTTCAGCGCCTCGTTGCGGGTGATGAGCGGTGCCATCGCGCCGCAGGCTCGCAGGCGCGTCGGACGGTCAGGCGGGCGCCAGCGTGCGCTCCAGGAAGGCGCTCGTGAGCTCCCACGCGCGCGCGGACGCGGACGGATCGTGCAGCTGCGGCGCGAAGGAGTTGTCGAAGGCGTGCCCGGCGTGCTCGTGGACGTGGCACTCGAACCCGTCGCGATCGGCCGCCATCGCGGCGACGGCGTCGACCTGCTCGCGCGAGATGTACTGGTCGGCGCCGCCCCAGTGCAGCAGCGTCGGACACGCGATCGACGCGGCGTCGTCGAGCGCGCCGGGGATGCCCGAGCCGTAGTAGCAGACGGCGGCGTCCGGATCGGCCCGGGCGGCGACCTGGTAGGCGAGCGTCCCACCGAGGCAGAAGCCGAGCACGCCGGCGCGGCCGCCGGCGGCGGTCACCTCGGGCAGCTCGCGCAGCGCGGCGAGCGCGACGATCGAGTCCTGCACGGCCGTGGCCGTGTCGAGCTGCGACATCGCCGCGAACGCGCGCTGCATCTCCGCCGGGCTGTGGCCGAGCGACAGCCCGGGCTCCGTGCGCCAGTACAGGTCGGGCGCGAGCACGACGTAGCCGAGCTGCGTCAGGCGCCGGGCGACGTCCTCGACGTAGTCGTTGACGCCGAAGATCTCGTGGATCAGCAGCATGCCGGGGCCGCTGCCGGACTCGGGGATCGCGACGTGCGCGTCGAAGGCGCCGTCGGTGGTCATGATGCGCTCGCTGCGGGTGGTCACGCGGCGATCGTAGTGACCGCTGCGGGCCGGCCGCGCAGGCGGCCGGCCCGTCGTCGCGACCGGCGCTACTTGTGCGTCAGCGTCAGGTTCTCGGTGATCGTCGAGCGGATCGCGTCGGGGCTGGCGCCCTTCAGCGTGCCGCTGCCGCGGTAGTTCTTGAACTTCCCGGTACCGCCCTCGAGCTGGATCGTGCCGTCGTAGGTGACGGCGAGCGTCGTCGGGTCGGTCACGTAGGTGATCGTGAAGTGCCCGTACACGGTCCCGACCTCGAAGAACTGCTGGTAGGGCCCGGTGAACGACCCGCCAAAGCGCGACGTCGGCGTCACGAACGACGAGTCGTGCTGCACGCCCTTGCCGAGCGTCGGCGTGCAGGCGAGCGTGCCGAAGTTCTCCGCCTCCAGCGTGCGCGGCGGCTTGACGGCGATCAGGTTGATCGTGCAGCTGACCTGCTGGGGCACGTGCGCGCCCTTGCGATCCAGCGGCGTCTTGTGCGCGACGGCCAGCGCGCTGACCGCCATCAGCGTGGCGACCGATGCCCCCACTCCGGCGGCGACGGTACGAAAGCGGCAACTGCGAGCGGAGTGCATGTGCGCCATCCCTTGGTCGAAGCAGATCGGGCGGGATCGTAGTCC
>JAWVGK010000020.1:0-8903 GCA_033855155.1 Solirubrobacteraceae bacterium
GCGCAGGCTCTTGGGCAAGCCGCTGAGGACCGTGCAGCCGTCCTCGGTGACGACGACGAGATCCTCGATCCGCACGCCGACGGCGCCCGGCACGTAGACGCCCGGCTCGACCGTGACGACGTTGCCGACGGCGAGCGCGGCGTCGCCCTGCTTGGACAGGCGCGGACCCTCGTGGACCTCGAGGCCGACGCCGTGGCCGAGGCCGTGGCCGAAGTGCTCGGCGTGGCCGGCCCCGACCCGCTACTCGACGATGCGCAGGTTTTTGGGCAATCCGCTGAGCACCTCGTGGCCGTCCTCGGTCACGAGGACGAGGTCCTCGATGCGCGCGCCGACGGCGCCCGGCACGTAGACGCCGGGCTCGACCGTCACGACGTTGCCGGCGGCGAGCGCGTCGTTGCCCTGCTTCGACAGCCGCGGGCCCTCGTGGACCTCGAGTCCGACGCCGTGGCCGAGGCCATGGCCGAAGTGCTCGCCGTGGCCGGCGTCGTCGATGATCGTGCGCGCGACGGCGTCGATCTCCTTGCCGGTCGGGCCGGGGCGCACCGCCGCGAGCGCCGCCTCCTGCGCGACGAGCACGAGCTCGTAGATCGCGCGGTCGCGCGGGTCGAGCTCGCCGGTCGCGAACGTCCGCGTGCAGTCCGAGGCGTAGCCGTCGAGGTGCGCGCCCCAGTCGATCACGACGAGCGTGCCGGCCGCGATCGCGACGTCGCGCGGCTGGGCGTGGACGAGCGCGCTGTGCTCGCCGGCCGCGACGATCGGCGCGAACGACACGCCCTGCGCGCCGCGGCGGCGCATCGCGAACTCGATGTCGAGCGCTACGTCGCGCTCGCTGCGCCCCACGATGCCGCCGGCGAGCACCTCCTCCAGCGCCTCGTCGGCGAGCCGGGCGGCGGCGCGGATCGCGTCGATCTCGCCGGCGTCCTTGACGGCGCGTAGCTGCTCGACGATGCCGGCGCAAGCGACGAGCTCGACGTCCTCCGGCGCGAGCTCGGCGAGCTGCGCGTGCTGCTTGACGGTGAGGTGCGCGTCGTCGAAGCCCAGGCGCAGCGGGCGCTCGGCGGGCAGCCCCTCGACGGCGCGGGGAAGCAGCTCGGTCGCGATCTCGCGCTCCCAGACCTCGTCGAGCTGCTCGGCGGCCTGCGTCAGGTAGCGGAAGTCCGTTACGAAGCGCTTCTGCGCCGCGCCGATGACGACGAGCGCGTTGGAGCCGGTGAAGCCCGTCAGCCAGCGCACGTGGACGACGTTCGAGACGACGAGCGCGTCGAGCTCGCGCTCGGCGACGGCCGCCATGAGCGCGTCCAGGCGGGCGCTCATCCGCCGAGCTCGGCCTTCAGCGCCGCCAGCGCCTCGCGGTAGCCGTCGACGCCCTTGCCGCTGACGGTGGCGATGCAGCCGGCGGCGAGCACCGACACGTGGCGCCACGGCTCGCGCGCCATGACGTCGGACAGGTGCACCTCGACGCACGGCACGCCGGCGAAGCCCAGCGCGTCGCCGATCGCGCGCGAGTAGTGCGACCACGCGCCGGCGTTCATGACGATGCCGTCCGCGACGTCGCGCACGCGATGCAGGTGCTCGACGAACTCGCCCTCGGAGTTCGTCTGAAAGAAGCGCGCGTCGAGGCCGAGCTCGCCGGCGAAGCCGTCGATCGCCTGCTCGAGCTGGCGAAACGTGATGGCGCCGTAGTGCGCCGGATCGCGTCGCCCGATCTGGTCGAGGTTCACGCCGTGCATGACCTGGATGCGGTTGCGCCTCATGCGGCCAACTCTGTCACGGCGGCGCACAGCGCGTCCGCGCGCCGCGGGCCGGGAGCCGTCGCACCCCACGACTACCATGCCTCGAACGATGGATAGCGACCCCGCCGCACGTCTTCGGATCGCGCTCGAGCTGCACGAGCTGGGCGTGCAGATGCAGCGCCAGCGCCTGCGGCGCGAGCGGCCGCAGCTCACCGACGCGGAGCTCGATCGAGCGGTTCGCGCCTGGCTGCACGAGCGCCCGGGAGCCGAGCACGGCGACACGTGGGGCAGGCCCTCCGAACGGTGGAAGCTCTGACGGCGGGCCGTTGACGCGCAGGCGTCACGCGACGAGCTCGGATACCGCGGCGAGGACGTCGGCCTCGCTCACGCGCTCGCCCCAGCGCACGTCGCCCGGGGCGCGGACGAGCACGAACGGGACCTCGTCGCCGCGGCGCTTCTTGTCCAGCCGCGTCGCGGCGACGACGGCGGCGGGGTCGGCGTCGTGCAACGTCGTCGGCAGGCCGGCGCCGCGCAGCAGCTCGGCGACCTGCTCGCGCAGCTCGCCGGCGTCCGACAGGCGCAGCGCCGCGAGCAGCCCGAGCGCGACGGCCTCGCCGTGGCGATAGCGCCGGTAGCCGGTGACGGTCTCGATCGCGTGGCCGACGGTGTGGCCGAGGTTCAGCAACTGGCGCGCCCCGCCGTCGCGCTCGTCGGCGGCGACGACCGCGAGCTTCGTGCGCGCGCAGTCGAGGATGATCCCGGCGTCCAGCGGCAGGCCCGCGGCGACGCGCTCCCACAGGCCGCCACCGGCGATCAGCGCCGTCTTGACGACCTCGGCGAAGCCGGCCGACAGCTCCGCCGCCGGCAGCGTGTCGAGCGTGTCGACGTCGGTCACGACGGCGAACGGCTGGTGGTAGGCGCCGACGTAGTTCTTGGCCTCCGGCAGGTCGACGCCGGTCTTGCCACCGTAGGCGGAGTCGACCTGCGCGACCACCGTCGTCGGCACCTGCACGACCGGCACCCCGCGCTGGTAGGTCGCCGCGCAGAAGCCCGCGAGGTCGCCGACGACGCCGCCGCCGAGCGCCACGAGCCGGTCGTCGCGGCCCATCCCCTCGCGCGCGAGCTCGCGCCACACGCGCTCGGCCGCCGCGAGCGTCTTGTGCTCCTCGCCCGCGGCGATCGTGATCGTGTGGTGCACGCCGCGGATGCGGGCGGCGTAGTGCGGGCCGACGTGCTCGTCGGTGACGAGGAACGCGCGCGAGCCGGCACCGCCCTCGGTCCCCGGCAGGACGGCGCCGGCGATCCCGCGCCCGACGTAGACGGGGTACTCGCCGCCCGCGCTGCGCGCCCAGACGAGCTTCGTCGCGCGAGGCGCGGCCTCCAGCGCGCGCAGCGCCGGCAGCGCGCGAGCGACGAGGCCGCGGTCGCCTTCGGGCAGGAACGCGTCGGCGGCGGCCGCGTAGACCGGCTCGCGCTCGGCGTGCAGGGCGGCGAAGGCGTCGCGATCGGCGGCCAGCGGCCGGTCGCCGCCGACGACGCGCTCCCACGCCGTCTGCGGCGAGACCTGCAGCCACACGACGGTGTGCTCGGCCAGCGCCTCGCGGACGGCCGCCGAGCCGAGGCTGCCCCCGCCGAGCGCGATCATCGGCGCGCCGCAGCGCAGCGCGCGCAGCACGACGGACTCCTCGCGGCGGCGGAACTTGGCCTCGCCGAAGGCCGCGAAGAACGACGCGATGCTCATGCCCAGCTGGTCCTCGACGAGCCTGTCGGTGTCGAGGACGTCGTCGAGGGCCGACGTCTTGCCGGCCCCCATGAAGCCGACGAGAGCTAGCGCCAACCGATCCGCTCGCGGTACGCGCCGACCGCGGCGAGCACGTCGTCGATGTGGTCGCCGCCGAACTTCGCGCGGTAGGCGTCGGCGAGCACGAACGCGACCATCGCCTCGCCGACGACGCCGGCGGCCGGCACGGTGCAGGAGTCGGTGCGCTCGCGCAGCGCCTGGGCCGGCAGCTTCGTGTCGATGTCGACCGAGCGCAGCGGCTTGGTCAGCGTCGGCAGCGGCTTCATCGCGGCGCGCGCGACGAGCGGCTCGCCGTTGGTCATGCCGCCCTCCAGGCCCCCCGCGTGATTGGTCTCGCGGTAGTAGCCGCGCCCCGCGCCGTCCCAGAAGAGCTCGTCGTGCGCGCCCGACCCCGGCGTCCCCGCGAGCTCGAAGCCCTCCCCCAGGCCAACGCCCTTGATCGCCTGGATCGAGCACAGCGCGCCGGCGAGGCGCCCGTCGAGGCGCTCCTCCCACGACACGTGCGAGCCGAGGCCGGGGACGAGGCCGAACGCGATCACCTCGAAGACGCCGCCGAGCGACTCGTTGGCCTTGCGCTGGACGTTGATGTGGGCGACCATCGCGCGGCTGGCCTCCCGATCGAGGCAGCGCACGGGATCGTCGTCGACGCCGTCGAAGTCGTCGACCGTCAGCGCGACGTCGCGCTGCGGCGCGTGGACGCTGCCGACCTGCACGACGTGCGAGCGGATCTGGACGCCGAGCGCCGACAGGAACGTCCGCGCGAGCGCCCCGCCGGCAACGCGCGCCGCGGTCTCGCGGGCGCTGGCGCGCTCGAGCACGTTGCGCACGTCGGTGAGGTTGTACTTCTGCGTGCCGACGAGATCGGCGTGACCCGGGCGCGGCAGGTGCACCTCGGGGATCGCGGCCTCGACCGGCCACGGGCTCATCCGCTCCTCCCAGTTGGCGTAGTCGCGGTTGGCGATCTGCAGCGCGACCGGCGAGCCCATCGTCGTGCCGTGGCGCACGCCGGAGGTGACCTCGGCGCGATCGCGCTCGATCTTCATCCGCCCGCCGCGACCGTGGCCGAGCTGGCGGCGCGCCATGTCGCGGTTGAGGACGTCCTCGTCGAGGCGCAGGCCGGCGGGCAGGCCTTCGACGATGCACGTCAGGCCCGGGCCGTGCGACTCGCCGGCGGTGATGAGACGAAGCGCCATGAAGGCGCTGAGTCTATGGAGCGCTGAGCAGTGAAACGGTGCCGGTGCTCGTGGCGTAGCGCAGGCGCTGCAGCACGGCGGCGCTCGCGACGTCCTGCGCGAGCGTCTGCAGCACGGCGACGCCGGCGGGGTCGACGCGGGCGCGCCAGGCCTGCGCACGCGCGGCGCTCGGCATGTGCAGCCTGCGCAGGCCGATGACCTCGACCTCGTAGTGGCGCACGACGGAATCCTTGCCGACGACGGCGACGCCGAGCTTCTCGCCGCGACGCAGCATGATCGCCCGGCAGGGATCGACCATGCAGGCGCTGTCGCCGGCGGCCGTCGCGTTCGGTCCGAGCATGAAGATCGCGTGCTTGCGGCTGCTGCTGACGCCGACGTACTGCAGCGCGGGGCCGGCGGGGTTGCCGAGCACGGCGAGCCGGGCGAGCGGGCGCTCGCGGACGCCGCCGGGCCGCGTGAAGCGCACGACGGTCTGATAGATCGAGTGGGAGACGGCGACGATCGGCGGATCGGTCGCGGGCGTCGTGGCCTGTGGCGTCGTCGCAGCGGTCTCGGGCGAGCCCGTCGCGCTGCCGGCGCTCTTCTTCTTCGCGGTGGACGTCGCGCCCTCCGAGCCTGCCGACTTCGAGCGCGCCTCGGCCGCGGCCGGCGACGCGTCGGCCTTCGCCTTGACCTTGGCCCTGCGGAAGGGGTCGCGGACGGCGCCGGCACGCTCGCGCACGGCGGGCGGTCCGACGAGCTCGACGGCCGCGGGAGCCGCGGCCGCGGCGGGCGGCAGCGCGGCGGTGGGGTCCGGGGGCGGTGCGCCGCCGTCGCCGCCGCCGCCGATCACCAGCGGAACGGCGATCGCGGTGATCACGAGCAGCAGCGCGGCCGGCCACAGCTTCTTCTCGACGAGGTCGTCGAAGAGCCTGCGCACGGCGTTCATGGCGTCACCTCGGATGCGGGGATGGCGGGCGCCGGGCTGCCGTCGCCGGACGCCGGGAGCGTGCCGGCGTGGGGCAGCACGTCGGGGAGGTCCGCGACGTACGCACGGGCCGTGACGATGCCCTCGATCCGCGGCAGGCCGCCGCTACCGGGGTTGAGCGTCACGCCGTCGATCGTCAGCAGGCGGCCGTTGACGGAGACCTGGGTGCCCTTGACGCGCGAGAAGCGGTCGACGCGCGCCAGCAGTCGCTGCAGCCCGAAGAAGCTGCCCTCGAACTTGAAGGAGAACGGGGCCGGCTGGATGCCGCCGCCGGGCTGCGTCGCGGCGGGCGCCGGCGTCGTCGCCGGCTGCGGCGCCGAGTCGAGCACGCTGACCGCCCGGAAGTCGACCTTCGCACGGCGGGCCGCGGTCTCGAGCTGGTAGACGAGCGACGGCACGTCGGCGTTCTGCGGCACGGCCTTGCCGAGCCGCGCGACGATGCCGTAGTCGCGGTCGTACGTCGCGCGGGCGCGGTCGGCGGTCGCGGCGCTCGCGAGCGCCGTGTCGCGGACATGCTCGGCCTGCGCGATGCTCGCCGCCAGCGTGGCGGCCTCATGGCGCTTGGGCCCGAGCACGGCCATCCAGACCGCGGCGAGCACGCCGAGCGTCGCGGCGACGGCGATCAGCAACCGGCCGCTGCTCATGACCCGCCCCCGTTGACGGCCGCGATCGCGGCGGCGTTGCGACCGTTCGCGCCGTCCGTCGGAGCGACGGTCGAGCCGCTTTGCGACGGCAAGGTCCGGCCGCTCTCGTCGACGCCGTCGCGCGGCGCCCCCGGGATGGCGAAGGCTGTGGTGATCGTGAAGTGCGGATCGGAGGCGCGGTTGGCCGGGCATGACGCGTCGCCGCCGACCCCCTTCTCGGAGCTCTTCAACGAGATGTTGCGAACGCCGTCGATCGTGCGCAGCCGCGCCATCAGGCGCGCGACCTTCGACTGGCTGCGGGTGCAGCCGCTGACCATGATCGTCGGCGCGGGCGCCGCGTTCGTGGCCGGCGTCGGCGGAGCGCTGCCGGCGCCCGAGGTGCCCGACAGGGCCGTCAGCCAGACGTCGGCGGGCAGGACGCGGCTGATCTCGTGCAGCGCGTGCGCCCAGTCGAAGCGCGTCTCCGACAGCGACGTGACGGTCTGGACGCGATCGCTCGCGAGCCGCGCGAAGGCGACGTACGGCGCGCCGGCGCCGGCGCGGCTCTGCGCCGTGGCGGCCTGCGCGGTGACGCGCTGCAGCTGCGACTGGCGATCGGCGACCTGCTTGTCGGCGATCGCCCAGACGGCCGCGCAGACGACGATCGCGGCGAGCCCGGCGAGCAGCGCGTAGACGCCGACGCCCGAAGCGGGCAGCGCACCGCGCTTGCGCCCGTCGCGCGGGATGAGGTTGACGGCCCTCATGCGGACACCTGCTCGACGGCCAGGCCGGCGGCGATCGTCATGCCGCCGAGGTCGGTCGTCGCGGCAAGCTCGTCGGACGCCTCGACGCTGCGCGTGTGCACGGGCATGCCGAGCTCCGATGACAGCGCGGCGGCGAATCCGGGGATCGAGGCGGCGGCGCCGGTCAGTACCGCATGCGCGATCTCGGCGGCCGCGGCCTGCGTCTGGTGGAACTCCAGCGACGCGCGCACCTCGGTCGCGAGCCGGCGCGTGCCCTCGACGAGGATCGCGCGCGCCTCGGCGATGACCTCGGGATCGCCCTCGACGTCCTCGACGTCCTCCTGAAGGCCGGTGTGGCGCAGCCACATGCGCGCGTGCTCGAGCGTCAGCGAACGGCGCTCGGCGAGCTCGATGCCCATGCCCTCGACGCCGGCGCCGGTGACGCGGGTGAAGAGGCAGACGCCGTCGACGACGACGGCGAGGTTCGCCATCCCGCCGACCGAGAGGTACAGGGCGGAGTCCGAGCGCCCGCCGCCGAGCGCGCGGATCATCGCGAAGGCGGCGAGGTCGACGCCGCGAGGCTTGAGGCCGGCGGCGCGGACGGCGTCGACGATGACCTCGACCATCTCGCGGCGCGCGGCGACGACGACGACGCGCAGGCGCGGTCCGGCGGGGGTCTCGATGATGCCGACGGTCTCGTAGTCCAGGACCGCGGACTCCAGCGGCATCGGCAGCTCGTCGGCGGCGATGTGGCGCACGGCGGCGTCGATCTGCGCCTTGTCGGTCAGCGGCGGGATCTCGACCGTGCGCACGACGATCTTCGCGTTCGCGACGCCGATCCGCACGTCGCGGCCAAGGCCCTTGTTGTCGCCCCACATCTGGCGCAGCGCGGAGCTGACGGCCTCGGCGTCGACGACCTCGCCGTCGCGTACGACGCCGAGCGGCAGCGCGATGCTGGCGGCGCGCTTGAGGCGCACGACGCCGTTGACGGTCACCTCGGCGGCGACGGCGCGGCCCGGCTCGATGTCCAGTCCGACCATCGCGCGGCTCTTGGAACGTGTGTGAAGGGAGAGTGCCATCGCGGTTCGTGGCTGCTATCGGCGTGCGCGGCCGACCCCTTGAGGGCTCGCGGCACGACCCGCCATCCGTCTAGAACCGCGCGCGAGCTCCGATCCCCGCCCGGTCGCGTGCGCGACGCGCGACGCGGATGCCGTCGCCGCGGTCAGAACGTGCCGACGTACGCGTCGACGAGCGCCTCGCCGGCGAGCACCGCGACGACGCCGCCGAGGGCGAGGAACGGCCCGAACGGGACCTTCGTCTTGCGCCCCTCCCGCGCGCCCGTGCGGGCGATGACGACGACGCCCGCGACGACGCCCGCCAGCAGGCCGACGAACAGCGCCGCGGCGACCTCGCGCCCGAGAAACAGGCCGAGCACGCCGGCGAGCTTGACGTCGCCGATGCCCATCCCGCGCGGATAGGCGAGCGCGGCGATCAGGAAGAAGCCGCCGCCGGCGACGCCGGCGATCAGCCGCTCGGCCTCCCCGGAGGGATCGAGGATCGTCCCGAGCGCGATCGCGGCGATCGCAGCCGGCAGCGTGATCCTGTTGGGCAGCAGTCGCGTGTCGAGGTCGATCAGCGCGAGCGGCACGAGGAACGCGACGAGCACGAGCCCGAGCGCGAGCCGCGCGGCGTCGTCGCGGTGCGCGACGACGATCGCGACGAACAGCAGCGCCGTGCCCGCCTCGACGAGCGGGTAGCGGCGCGAGATCGGCGCGTGGCAGTCGCGACAGCGCCCGCGCAGCAGCAGCCACGACAGCAGCGGGACGTTGTCCCTTGCGCGCAG
>JAWVGK010000021.1:0-3659 GCA_033855155.1 Solirubrobacteraceae bacterium
TGTCAGCCGCGTACGAACGCAGCCAGCGGCCGTGAACGGCAACGAGCACCGGGACATCGGGGACACCGCCTACGGCGATGCGCTCGTGAACGTCGGCGGCGACTTGCCCGACGAGCGCTTCTGGCTGAGCTTCGGCGATGTGATGGGCCTCAGCGGCGACTACTTCGGCACCGGCTCGGTGCGCTGCGGCGACGACCGGCAGGCCGACGACGGCCTCGGCTCCGGTACGCTCCTCGACCTGGCGCGGATCCCCGGCGCGAACGGTACGAGGCTCGGCAGCCGTGACGAGGTCATCTGCGCGCTGCGCGTGATGACCGTCGACGAGGCGTTCGTCGACCCGCGCTTCGAGCGCGGCGGGCGCTTCGCCGGCTTCGGGCACGGTCGTCATGGCGCGTCTGCGGACGTCGAGCGGCGGGTGCGCGATCGCTACCTCGTGCTCGCAGCGACCAACGACGACCACTTCGTCGCAGCCGGCGGCATCACCCACCCGCGCCCGAGAGGCGGCCAGCCCTACGGGT
Source organism: Solirubrobacteraceae bacterium (assembly GCA_033855155.1). Classification (GTDB taxonomy): domain Bacteria; phylum Actinomycetota; class Thermoleophilia; order Solirubrobacterales; family Solirubrobacteraceae; genus CADCVQ01. The sequence continues at coordinate 519 of JAWVGK010000021.1, forward strand.
CGGCGGTGGTCGCCTATCGTCGCCTGCACGAGCTCGCGCTCGAGCACGCGTGCCGGCTCGGGCGCACCGGCACCGACCTGTCGCGGGCGATGGCGCGCGAGGCCGCCGCGCAGCACTTCCTGACCGATGCCATCACCGCTGGCCACATGCGCACGCCCGTGGCGCAGATCAGGCGGTTCTGGCGCTCGCGCTACCCCGAGTTCTGGGACGAGCTGCAACGCCGGGTCGCCGCGGACACGGCCTCGACGCTGCGCGAGCTCGCCTGGGCGCTACGGCGCTTGCCCGAGCGCTTCGTGCACGACGCATCGCTGACGGCGCTCAAGCGCAGGACGAGCCGGTACCCGCCGCTGTCCGTGGGCGACTTCCTTGCCCGACTCTTTCATGACTGGGACAACGTTCATGGCCTCACGGTCGACGGCGGTGGCGTCGTCTTCGGCGACGGCCACGTCCGCGAGGGCGTGACTCGAGAGCTCGCGCTCGCCGCGTCGCGCGCGGGAATCGATGACGTCGAGGCCGCGTTCGATCTCGGTGCCGCCGGCAGCTGCGCGACGGGCGAGCCGCTGTACGACGCGGTTCGGGCCGCGACGGGCGCGGGCCGCTTCTTCGTCGCCGAGAGCAGGATCCCGCGGGTCGCCTCGAGCAACCCGTCCCAGAGCTGGCGCGCAGCGGACATCCAGACGCTGTGGGAGACCCCGATCGTCGGCAGCAGCGGGACCACGGTCGGAGAGGCGCTGACCGAGATGATGCGTCCCGACGGCTACTTCATCCGGCAGCTCGACCGCCTCGGCCAGGGCCTGGTCGAGCCGCACGGCCTGCTCGCCGCACCGCTGCTCGGCGGCTGGCTCGCCCGCAAGGGCGCGCGCGCCTACAACCGCGGGTTCGTCGCGCCACTGGCAGCGCAGCCCCGGCAGGCGATCCTCTCCGTCATCGATGCGGACGCCACCGGCGGCGCAGGCGCGGTCGGAGCAGCGATCAGGCGTTCGCCGCAGCGCGCTGCGCACGTCGCTTGACTGCGCCGCCGGCTCGTCCTCGGCACCTCAGCGCTGGCCGCCGGTCGCCCCGCGCAGCTCGATCTTGCCGTCCTTGCTGCGTACCTCGTAGCGCGGCTGCGGAAAGACCGCCGGACCCTCCAGCACCGCGCCGCTGCACAGGTCGAACTTCGATCCGTGCCACGGGCAGACTACGACGTTGCCGTCGCGCGAGCCTTCGCCGAGCGGCCCGCCGAGATGGCTGCAGGTGTTCGCGATGGCGCACAGCTGTCCGGACTGCGCGCGAGCGATCAGCACGCTCGCGCCATCGACGGTCACGGTCTTCAGCTCGTCGCCCGCCAGCTCGGCTTCGTCGGCGACGGCGACGAACTCGCTCGGCTGCGTGTCGGCGAACGTGTGGTTGACGCGCACGCCGAGCCCGAAGCTCAGCTCGCCACCGAGATGCGCCGCCGTCCCGGACAACGCCATCGCGGCAGCGCTGAGCGCCCGGCCGGCGCGGCGGTTGCCGCGTACGCGCTGCGTCAGCGACGCGACGTTGAGCGCCAGTCCCGCGACGTTCAGCAGCGCATGGACCGTCGCGATCCGGCGCTCCTCGCCGATCAGGTCGCGCCAGTCCGCGGTCCCGGTGACGGCCGCCGGCAACGAGCCGGCGATGCCGACCGCCAGCGCGCCGTCAGCCGCTGTGTCCGCCGCCGTCGAGCCGGTGGCCACCGCGACGGCGTCCAAGAGCAATGCGCTCGTGCACGCCCCGACGGGCACGTCGGTCAGCGCGGGATGCAGCGGCACGCCCATCCACGTCCCGTCCAGCGCGTTGTGCAACCGCGGGCGGCTGCTGAAGAACTGCTGCACGGGCGGCTGCGCCCTCTTCGCGACCCCGTCAAGCCACGGCACGGCGTCGGCGATCTGCTTCGTCAGCTCAAGAGACACGTGTGCTTCCTTTCGGGCGGGGGTCGGTGCCGATCACGACATGCGGTGCAGGTGCGGCCCATCCGCGGACGTCCAGTCGGTGCGCGCACCGCCGACGGCGCGGCGCGACCTCTCCTCGAGACGTCCCGGGATCAACGCGTCGGCGATCGGCACGTCGCGGCCGACGACGCGCACGCCGTAGACGTAGGCCAGCGCACCACCGAGCGTTCCGCCGACGACGAGCAGCGCGAACGCCGTGACGCCGAGGATCAGGCCGAGCGTCGTGACCTCGCCGTCCAGGTAGCCGGGGCGCTGCGCAACCCACGTCGCCGCGAACAGCGCGGTGGAGATCAGCATCACGAACAGGTGATAGGTGGCGAGCGTCCGTACCGCGCTGCGCTTTGGCAGCTCGACGTAGTCCAGCAGACCGGTCAGGCTCGTCGGGATCGCCGCGATCAGGCCGCCGGAGATCGCGAGCAGCGCGCCCTGCGCCATCGCCTCCTGCTCGAGACCGGCCTCGCCGGCGACGAGCATCGCGACACCGACGGTGTACGCACCGATGCCGACATCGGTCAGCGGCGGGTGAGACGGCTTCCCGGCAAACCCCTTGACAAGGCTGCTCAGCATCGACATCAGAGCTCCTCCTTTCAACGGTGGACTGCGACGTGGTTGGCGCCGGTCGCCGACGCCCTGGTACCCCGTGCTCGCCGGCCCGGCACCACCGTCGCAGCGGGCTGGGCGCGAAGGTCCTCGGCGGCCCGCGCTGACGCCGACGCGAGCGCCGCCAGCGCCGCCTCCAGGCGCCGGGCGATCCATCGTCCGCCGAGCAGCACGACGAGGCGGGCTGCGAGGTTGCGCGATTCGAGCTGGAAGGCGAGGTCGACGTCGGTGCTCCCGCGGCCGGCGGTGAGAATCCAGGTGGCCCAAGCGACGGTCCTGCCGCACAGCTGCACCTCGGTCTTCAGCACGCGTGGCGTCGACGCCTTCGCCTGCAGCGACGCGGGCAGCCCGCTCCCCAGCAGGCGGAAGGGGAGCTGATGGCGCGCCGATTCGGACTTCAGCGCGTCAGCGGCGTCGGCCCTGCCGGTCGCCAGGCGCGCCTGGTTGGCCGGATCTGAGAGAACCGCGCGCACGACGTCGCAGTCAGCGGCGATCGTTCGCATCGCGATGATCGGCCCGAGGCCCCACGTCATCAGCCGGCTGAAGATCGCGAAGAGGGCAAGCTCGACCATGCCCCGTTAGCGGC
>JAWVGK010000022.1:0-4144 GCA_033855155.1 Solirubrobacteraceae bacterium
TGAGCCTCGCCGTCTCCGCCGGAGGAGGCGCACCGGAGAACGTCGCGTACGTCCAGACGCTGCTCGGCGACCTCGAGGCCATGCGCGGCCACGCGGCAGCCGCCCGCGACGCGTACGCGGCCGCCCTGGCAGGCGTCGCCGGCTACGTTCCCGCGATCGCCGGCCGAGCGCAGCTCGACGCCGCGACCGGACGCCTGCGTTCGGCCATCCGAGGCTACGGCGAGATCGTGCGGCGCCGGCCGCTGCCGCAGTACGTGATCGCGTTGGGCGAGACGCAGCAGGCAGCCGGACGCACGGCCCGTGCCCGCGAGACGTTCGCGCTCGTCGACGCCGAGCGACGGCTGCTGGCCGCCAACGGCGTCAACACCGACGTCGAGATCGCGCTGTTCGAAGCCGATCACGGCGAGCGCGGCCGCGCGCTCGATCTCGCGCGGCGCGCGTGGCGAGCCGCACCGAGCGTGCGCTCTGCCGATGCCGTCAGCTGGACGCTGACACGGGCGGGGCGACCCCGCGACGGCCTCGCGTGGGCTCGGCGCGCGCTGAAGCTCGGCTCGCGCGATCCACTCGTGCTCACCCGCGCCGGCATCACCGCCAGGGCTGCTCGCCACGACCGCGAGGCGCGTCGCTACCTGCTGCGCGCGCTGCGGGCCAACCCGCGCTTCTCTGCCGTCTGGACGCCCCGCGCACGCCGAGCCCTGCGAGGCCTGTCGTGAGGCGGCTGGCGACGCTGCTGGCGTTCGTCGCGATCGCCTCGGTGCTGCCGGCCGCCGCGGCGAGCGCCCATCCGCTGGGGAACTTCACGGTCAACCATCTCACCCGGGTCGCGGTCACCGACGACGCCGTGCAGCTGCGCTACCTCCTCGACGTCGCGGAGATCCCGACCTTCCAGGCCCGCCACCGCACACGCGCGCAGATCTTGCGCGACGCTCGCCGGGAGATCGGCCGCGGGCTCGTCGTGACCGTCGACGGCACCGCTGCCGTGCTGCGCGACGGCGGCGCGGCGCTACTCTCCTTCCCGCCCGGGCAGGGCGGCCTGCGCACGACGCGCATCGAGATCCCGCTGCGGGCAGCCGCGTCCGGCGCCCGCGTCGTGGCGCTGCGCGACGACACCTACAAGGGCCGCTTGGGCTATGCGGCGCTCGTCGCGCGGCCGGGAGCGGGGACCGCGGTGCGCTCGGACGTGTCGTCGGAGGATCCCACGGACGGTCTGCGCAGGTATCCGCCGGCCGCCGTGCAGCGCCCGCTCGACCAGCGCACGGCGACGCTGCGCGTGCGCGACGGCGACGCCACGCTCGTCGCGCCGCGCTTGCGTGGCGGCGACACGGTCACGACCCGCAGCGGCGCGGGCGACGGGTTCGCCGGCGTCTTCGAGGACGCCGTCGCCGGCCGGACCGCGCTGGTCCTGCTGCTGCTCGCGGCGCTGGGCTGGGGCGCCGTGCACGCGCTGGCGCCCGGACACGGCAAGGCCATGGTCGCCGCCTACCTCGTCGGTTCGAAGGGCACGAGCCGCCACGCGGTCGTGCTGGGCGCCGTCGTCACGCTGACGCACACGATCGGCGTCTTCGCGCTCGGCCTCGTCACGCTGCTGCTGGCGCAGTACATCCTTCCCGAGGACCTCTTTCCGTGGCTGACGCTCGTCTCCGGGCTGCTCGTCCTCACGATCGGACTCGCCGTGCTGCGCTCCCGCGTGATCTACCATCGCGCGCAGCGGGCGCACTCGCACAGCCACGAGCACGGGCACGAGCACGGCCACGAGCACGGCGGCGATGGCCACTCCCACGACGTCCCGGACACGATCACGTGGAAGGGCCTGCTCGCCATGGGAGCCTCGGCGGGCCTGATTCCATGTCCATCGGCGCTCGTCGTGCTGCTCGGCGCCGTCTCGCAGCACCAGGTCGCGCTGGGACTGCTGCTGATCGTCGCGTTCAGCCTCGGCCTCGTCGCGACGCTCACCGCCCTCGGCCTCCTCGTCGTGCACTCGCGGCGCCTCACGACGAGACTCGCCGTGCCGCGGCGCCTGGTCACCGCGCTGCCCGCCGCGTCGGCGCTCGTGATCGTGGGCCTCGGTTGCATGCTCACGATCCAGGCCGCGCCCAACCTGCTCTGAGCCGCCGCGCTGACGGCCCGGCGCCGCCCGACCGCCGCCACGCCGCCGGTCCGCCGCGGGTCGTGCGCCAACGTGCGAGCGGCGAACAGACCGGTCGGTATCGTGCGATCGCTCTCGATGGACAGCTAAGCTGTGGCTCGTGTCTATAACTCTGACGCAACTACGCAGCTTTCTCGCCGTCATGCGCGGGGGCTCGGTGACCGCCGCCGCCGACGAACTCGTGGTGACGCAGCCGTCGGTGTCGGCCGCCGTCGCGGCGCTGTCGCGGGAGCTCGGCACGCCTGTGACCGAGCGCGAGGGTCGCGGCATCCGACCGACCGCCGCCGGCAACGCGTTCGCGCCGTTCGCCGCCGACGTCATCGGCCTGCTCGAGGAGGGCCGGCGCGCCGCGCGCGAGGCCGCGCACCTCGCCGACCGGCGCCTGCGCCTGGCAGCGGTCACGACCGCGGCGGAGTCGTTCGTCCCGCCGTTGATGCGCGCCTTCGGGCAGGGCAACGACGGCATCGGGCTGACGCTCGCCGTCGGCAACCGCGAGCAGGTCCTCGACCTCGTCCTCGACCATCGCGCCGATGTCGCGATCGGCGGGCGCCCGCCGCGCGATCCGCGCATCCAGTCGACCGCGATCCTGCCGAACGAGTTCGTCCTCATCACCGCACCCGACGACCCGCACGCGCGCGGCGGGACGATCGACGCCACGGAGCTCGAGCGGCGCGTCTGGCTGCTGCGCGAGACGGGCTCGGGCACGCGCGTCGTCAACGAGGAGTTCCTGGCCGCCGCCGGCCTCGAGCCGCAGACGCTGACGCTCGGGTCCAACGGCGCGATCAAGCAGGCCGCCCGGGCGGGCATCGGCGTCGCCTTCATCTCGCGCGCAACCGTCGCGCTCGAGCTCGAGGCCGGCCTGCTCGCGGCGCTGCCGGTGCGCAACCGCCCGGCCGCGCGGCGCTGGTATGCGATGTGCTCGACCGTCGGACCGCGCCGCGCGGCCGTCGAGCGCTTCATGAGCTTCGTCGCCTCGCCCGCCGCGCGCGAGGCGCTCGGCGAGGCCTCCGGCATCCCGGCGGCCGCCGGCGCGGCGAGGCCGACGGGCGCGGCGAAGTAGCAGCGGCCGCGCTCAGGCGGCCCTGCCCGCTCCGGCCTCCTGCGGCTCGCGCACGCCCTCGACGTGCGTGACCGGGATGCCCATCCCGAGCAGCTTGCTCGGCAGGTCGAGGTGCATCCAGCGCGACAGGCGCCGCGGCAGCGTCGACAGGATGATCTCGTGCACCCGGCGATCGTTGATCACGTCGGCGATCGCGGCCATCGGGTCGGCGCTGCCGACGTTGCCGGTGACCTGCGAGCCGGCCGCGTCGCGCAGCAGCTCGAGCGCCAGCTCGAGCTGCTCCGCCGCCTCCTCGCGGCCGGAGACCTCCGGATCGACGACGCGGTGCAGCCCGCGCGGCGTCGCCGGGACGAGCAGGTGAAATCGGGCCGGTCCCGCCTCGGCACGGCGCCGGACGGCGTCGAGCAGCGGCTGCGTGGCAGCCGTTCGGTTGGCGACGATGAGCACCCGCGGCGCGCTTGCTGTCATGAACGTGTTCCCCCGGGAATTGTGACTATTGCCACGAGCTTGTGGCAGACGTCACGATCCCAGACGGCGGCCGGCACACCAATCGAATTTCCGCGCGGACCCATCTCCGATCGTCTCTTCCCGGCCCGCCGCGGGCGGTGGCCGCTCACGCATGCCGCAGCGCCGAACGCGCCCCCCCCCCCCCGCCGGGCGCGTCACATGCTCCGCGCGAACCCGCCCTCGGCGCGTGGCTCAGGTCGAGGCCGGCGCGCCGTCGCGGTCGGCGCGCGTGCCCTCGCTGCCGAGCGCGACGGCGGCGCGCGCTGTGACGAGGTGGTACAGCACGAGCACCTGCACGACCGCGAGCGACTCGGAGCGGTGCAGCTCGGTGCCGACCGTGAACTCGCCGAGGCGCTCGGAGCGCAGGTGGCTGGCGAAGTGCATCCGCTCCCAAACGGCCTCCTCGATGTCAGCGCCGCGCTCGGGAGCGA
>JAWVGK010000023.1:0-2993 GCA_033855155.1 Solirubrobacteraceae bacterium
GCCACGGTCGTGATGCTGCCGGGCAGGCCGTCGCGCCGCACGGTGCTGGTGGCCGCGGCCGTCCCGGTCGCCGCGCTCGCCGCGCTCGCGCTGCTGGACCTCGCGACCGGCGGGGACGGCCACTTCACGCGCACCGTCCTGCATGCCGACAGCACCGGATCGCTGTTGGTCGTCGTCAAGCGCCGCTACACCCTCGCCTTCAACGTCTTCGGTCTCGGAGCGATGCCGTTCATCATGCTCGTGGCGGTGCTCGGCGTCACCTACGCAGTGCGCTACCGCGAGCGCATCTACGCGCCTCTGCGCGGCTCGCCGTCGTGGCGCGCCGCGTTCATCGGGGGGCTGACCGCGTCGATCGCCGGCGCGCTCTTCAACGACTCCGGGCCGCTGCTGTTCGCATTCGGCGTCGCGGTGCTGACCCTGGCGACCGCGTACGTGCGTGGCGACCCGGCGCTCGCCCGCGACGGGTAGGCCCTAGGGTCGGTGTCCGGCTGACGACCCCGTTAGGATGCCGCGATGCGCATCGCGCTGGTGTCCTCGTATTCGTGGACGTATCCAGGGGGAGTGACGCGCCACATCGAAGCACTCGCGGAGCAGTACACGGCGGCGGGGCACGAGGTGCGCGTCCTGTCCCCGGTCGATCCTGATGACCGCCTGACGCTGCGGCTGCATCGTGGCGTCCGGCCGTCGCAGCGTCCGCTGCCCGAGTACCTCGTCCCGCTCGGCCGGACCGTCGGGTTCCCCTCCAACGGCGCGGTCTCGAACGTCGCCTACGGTGTCTCGACCGTCGTCGCCCTGCGGCGCGAGCTCGAGCGCGGCTACGACGTCGTGCACCTGCACGAGCCGGTCGCGCCGATCCCCGGCTGGGACTCGCTCATGACCGTCGACGTGCCGCTCGTCGCGACGTTCCACTGTTACTCGGAGAACGTCTTCTCCAACCACCTCGCGAACTTCTTCGGCGCACGCCGGCGGCTGAACCGCCTGCACGTGCGGATCGCCGTCTCACAGGCCGCGGCCTGGACGGGGCGGCGCTTCTACGGCGGGACCTACCGGGTCATCCCCAACGGCGTCGACGTCCCGGTGCACGCGCCCGCCGAGCGTGTGCCTTACGCCGGAGGCCCGGCGCCGCTGCGGATCGCCTTCATCGGTCAGGCGGTCGAGCGCAAGGGCCTGCCGGTGCTGCTGCGCGCGTTCGAGGCGCTGCGCGAGCACATGCCCGTCGAGCTGCACGTCGTCGGCGTCACCCGCGAGCAGATCGCGCCGCTGATGCTCGACGACCGCGACGTCTTCGCGCTGGGCAAGTGCAGCGACGCCGACAAGCGCCGCGTGCTGGAGCGCGCGGACATGCTGTGTGCGCCGTCGCTCGGCGGCGAGAGCTTCGGCATGGTGCTGACGGAGGCGTTCGCGGCGGGCACGCCCGTCGTCGCGTCGGACATCGCCGGCTACCGGGACGTCGTCTGCGACGGCGTCGACGGCGTGCTCGTGCCGCGCGGCGACCCGTCGCGGCTGGCGGAGGTCCTGCGCGACCTCGCGCTGGACCACCCGCGCCGCGACGCGCTCGCCGCCGCCGCCGCCGAGTCGGCGCAGCGCTACGCCTGGCCGCGGGTGGCGGCCGAGGTGCTCGATGCCTACGGCGACGCCATCGCGATGCCGGCGCCCGAGGGCGCGCGCGCCCGCGCCGCCGCGCGACTCGGCCTCGCGCCGGCCGACGGCGTGCGCGTCCCGGCCGTGCGCCTGGCGACGCTCGAGCCGCTGCCGGCCGCGGCCGGCGGCGCTGCGCGCCCTGCCGCGCGCCTGCTGCGCCGCTCCGCGATCGGCGTCGCCGCGCTGCTCGCCATCGCGCTCGCCGGCTTCGGGCTGCAGCGGATCGGCCTCGAGCGCATCGGCGCGTCGCTGCTCGCCGCCGCGCCGACGTGGGTCGTCGTCGGGCTCGGGCTGATGTGCCTGTCGATGGTGCTGCGCGCCGTCGCCTGGCACGCGATCCTGCGCGCCGCGCTGCCGCGTGCGCGCGTGCGGCTCGTGGACGCGCTGCAGGGGACGTTCATCGGCGTGCTGATGTCCGCGACGCTGCCGGCGCGCCTCGGCGAGCCGGCGCGCGCGTTCGTCGTCGCGCGGCGCACCGGCAGCGCGCGCGAGCACATGCCGGTCGTGCTCGGCACGATCGTCTCGCAGACGCTGCTGAACGTCCTCGCGCTCGTCGTGCTCGGCATCACGATGTTCTCGACCGTCGACCTCTTCACGCATCACAGCGCGCTGCTGCTCGTCGCGACCGCGCCGCTGCTGATCGTCGTCTCGCTCGTGGCCGCGCCGGCGCTGCTGCGCTCGGGCACGACGTCACGCTCGTCGCGCGTCGCGGCGCTCGTCGGCCAGGCGCGGCGCGCGCTCGTGCAGGTGCGCGCCGGCCTGCGCGTCTTCAGCCGCCCGCGCCTGGGCGGCACGGCGGCGTTCGCACAGCTGACGGCGTGGGCCGTGCAGTGGCTGTCGTGCTACGTCCTGCTCGTCGCGCTCGGCCTCGACGACCGCGCCGGGCTCGGCGCGGCGGCGGCCGTGCTGTTCGCCGTCAACGTCACCGCCGTGCTGCCGGCGACGCCGTCGAACCTCGGCGTCTTCCAGGCGGCGTGTGTCGCGGTCCTCGGCGCGTACGGGATCGGCGCGGCCGACGCGCTGGCCTACGGGATCATCCTGCAGGCGGTCGAGATCGCGACCGCGATCGTCATGGGCACGCCCGCGCTCGTCAAGGAGGGCCTGTCGTGGCGCGAGGTGCGCCTGCGCGCGATGCACGCCTCGCCGGTCGAGCTCGCGCCGGCGCAGGCCTTCGGGCGCGCGACGGGCGCGCGCGAGACCGCCTGAGCCGGCTCAGGCACCGCCACCGGCCGCGATCAGGGCGAGCTTCTGCGCCCGCGTCAGGCGCTTGATGCGGGCCTCCTCGCGGCGCGCCGCGCTCGCGTCGCCCATCGGCAGCGCGAGCGCCAGCTCGATCGGCAGGCGCGAGCGCG
>JAWVGK010000024.1:0-4209 GCA_033855155.1 Solirubrobacteraceae bacterium
TGCTCGCCGCCGTCGCCCTCGACGTCGGCGCGCTCGTCGAGATGGCAGTGCACCGGCGCCGCGATCGCCCGGGCGCCGCCGCGATGGTCGGCGTGGGCGTTGCCGACGATCACGCGCGTGGCGCCGCCGAGCGCGTCGGCGGCGCGGCGGATCGTCGCGCCCATCGGCTTGGAGCCCGAGTCGAAGACCGCGACGCCGTCGTCCTCGCGGAGAAAGAAGACGTTGATCTTCAGCGGCCGGCCGAGGGTCAGGCGCCAGACGCCGTCGGCCACGGGGATCGGAACGTCGCGTGCACGCGCGGTCATGGCAGGTGCTTATCAGGTCCGCGCACGCAACCGGGCGCACTTGGCGCCGCGCGATCCTGCATGCTGTCGGCGATGACGCGCCGCCTCGTGCCCGCCGCCACGCTGCTCGTCGTCCTCGGGGCGCTGCTGCTCGCATCCGCCGCGCCGTCGCAGGCGATCGTCGTCGGCATCGCCGACCAGCAGTCCGCGACGTTCGCCGATCCGAAGCTCACGGCGCTGCCGATCTCCCACGCGCGCCTGAGCGTCGCCTGGGACGCGATGGCCTACCGCTGGCAGCGCGAGCAGCTCGACGAGTGGATGCGCACGACGACCGCCGCCGGCATGAAGGTCGTCGTGACGTTCGGGCGCAGCCGGACGCATCGCTACCGCCTGCCGTCGACGACCGAGTACCGCACCAGCGTGCGCGCCTTCATGCGCCGCTACCGGTCGGTGCGCGAGTACAGCACGTGGAACGAGCCGAACCTTGCGAGGGACCCGCGCAACGGCGACCCGCACCGGATCGCCGCGTACTACCGCACGCTGCGCGAGCTGTGCCAGAAGTGCACGCTGCTCGGCGCCGACGTCGTCGACACCTCGAGCCTCGCGCGCTGGATGAGCGACTACCTGCGCGTGTTCCCGCCGGGCCGCGCGCCGAAGATCTGGGGGCTGCACAACTACGGCGACGTCAACTCGACGTCGCGCTGGGGGACCGAGACGATGCTGCGCCTGGCGCCCGGGCAGATCTGGTTCACCGAGACCGGCGCGATCATCACCCGTCGCACGCCGTCGACCTCGTCGCCGCCGGACCGGCGCAAGCTCATTCGCACCGGCTCCGGCCGCGCCGCCGGGGCGATGGCGCGCGTCTTCACGCTCGCCGCGACGAGCCCGCGCATCAGCCGCGTCTACATCTACCACTGGCGCGCCGGCGGGAACCTCGCCTGGGACTCGGCGCTGCTGGGGGCCTCCGGCGCACCGCGGCCGTCGTTTGCAGTCTTCGCGCACGAGGCGCGCGCCGCCGTCGGGCAGGGCGATCCCGAGCCCGGCCAGGAGCCGGCGGCGCTGCCCGACAACCCGCCCGCGGCGTCGCTGCCCGACGGCATCGAGCAGCACGCGCCGACCGGAACCACGTGGCTGCGCTGCCTGCTGAACCTCGCGCCCGACTGCGCCGGCATGCCGGTCGTCGGCCTGCGCTAAGCGTCCGTTCGCCGGAGGGCGTGTAGCGATCCGCCGATACCGCCGTTCGTCGTCTGAAAGGGGCCGTTCATGCATCGCGTATCGCGCTTCATCCTGCTCGCCGTGCTGGCGCTGACGCTGACGGGAGCCGTCAGCGCGCTCGCCGTCGCCGCCAAGGGCGGCCCGAGCCGCGCGGCGGACCGTCCGAGCGTCTACACGCTGCCGGGCGCGACGGTCTATCCGGAGGGCATCGCGCTGGATCCGCGCAGCGGCGACTTCTACGTCTCCTCGACGACCGACGGCACGATCTTCCGGGGCAACGTGCGGCTTGCGGCGCTGGCTGCGATGGCGCCGGGCGGCAACGACGGGCGCACGACCGCGACCGGGCTGGCGCTCGACGGCACGGCCTGCTGTACGTCGCCGGCGCCGGCACGGGCAAGGCGTTCGTGCTCAGCACGAGCGACGGCGCGACGATCAGGGTGCTCGACTCGCAGCCGGGGACGAGCCCGACGTTCGTCAACGATGTCGCGTTGGCGCCGGGCTACGCATACTTCACCGACACGCTGCGGCCGGTCATCCTGCGCGCGTCGCGTAGCGCCGACGAGATCGGGGGGATGCAGCCCTGGCTCGACCTGACCGGCACGCCGTTCACCTTCCGCGAGGGCTTCAACGCCAACGGCATCGTCAGCCTCGCGGGCGGGCGACTGCTCGTCGTCGCGCAGTCGAACACCGGCAAGCTGTTCCGGATCGACACGCGCCGGCGCAGCGTCAGCGAGATCGACCTGCACGGCGTCAGCGTCACCAATGGCGACGGGCTCGTCGCGCGCGGCGACCGCCTGTACGTCATGCGCAACGCCGACGACGAGATCGTCGAGCTGAAGCTGCTGGACGACCGTCGCAGCGCGACCCTCGTCAGGCGGATCCACAGCGACGCGCTGATGTTCCCGACGACGGCGGCGCTGGACCGCGAGCGCCTGCTCGTCGTCAACGCGCAGTTCGACAAGCGCACGGCTGGAACGCCGCCGGTGCTGCCGTTCACCGTCGCGGCGGTGCCGCTGCCCTGAGGAGGCGCAGCGCATGGCAGGGGGCGCCGCGGTGCCGGCGTTCACCGTCGCGGCGGTGCCGCTGCCCTGAGGGGGCGCAGCGCATGGCAGGGCGCCGCGGGTGCTGGCGTCCCGTCGCCGCCGTCGCGCTGCCTGAGCGGGCGCGTCAGCCGCGGTCGCGCGTGCGTGAGCCGTCGGCCGGCCGCGACGGCGCGTCGGGCGGGTCGTGCAGCCCCAGCAGCTCGGCGTCCTCGCGGCGCACGGCGCGGTCGCGCGGCGAGCCGGCGCCCCCGTCGGCGTCGCGACGGGTCCGGGTCGCGCCGTCGGGATCGCGTCGAGCCCGGGGCTCGCGTGCCGGCAGGACCTCCGTGCGCGGCGCGGGCACGATCTCCGTGCTCTCCTCGCTCCAGTCGTGCGCGGTCGGCGTCGGGCGGCGATCCGGCCGCTGCTCGCGCAGGGGCGGCTCGGGGCGGCCGGCGGCGCGCATCCGCTGACCGGCGACCGCCAGCGCTCCGGCGGCGACGAACGCGACGAAGAAGCCCCACTGGATGCCGACCGTCCCGCCGCCGCCGCTGACGTCCGGACGATCGAAGACGCGGTAGAAGATCAGCGCGGTGGCCCACAGCCCGGCACCGAGGATGACGGTCCCGTCGCCGCCGGGCAGGTGGTAGCGGCCGCCCTCGGCGCGCGTCAGCACGATCACGAGCACGCCCGCGGCGACGAGGAAGATCGCGGCCTCGACGAACGACACGGCGCCGAAGGCGCTGATCGCGTCGGTCGCGAACCTGCTCGAACCCGCGACGACGACCGACTTCTCATACCAGGGCAGGAACATCGTCGCGATCAGCGCCGCCGCGCTGATCGCCGCGAAGCGCTGGTCGCGATCCAGCGCGCCGCCCGCCGCGCGCAGGCGCGATGCGCCGGCCTTCACGCCGCGACGCCGGCGGCCGCGTGCATGCGCTCCATGAGCAGCGCGGCGTCGGCTTCGGAGACCGTCCGCAACTGGCCCTGGAAGGCGAGCTTCCAGTGCTCTGGCGGCCACTTCCTGATGTGCTCGAGCTCGTACCTCAGCGACTCGGCCGGGACCCAGTCGGCCTCGGCGAGCACGAGCTCGGGCTCGCTCGCGAAGCGCCACGGATAGGGGTCCGCGGCGCCGGGCTTGCCCGGCCAGATCTTCTCGCGGTCCTCGTACAGCTCGCCCGTCAGGCGGATCGCCGCGGCGAAGCGCTGGACCTTCGTGAGGTACAGCACGATGCGGTCGCCGGGGACCATCGTCAGCGCCTGGTTGCGGCGGCGCTCCTTCATCCCGATGACGCTGAAGCCCAGTTCGGCGGTCGCGGCGTAGTTGTCGGGCGCGCTCGTGAGGACCCACGTGCGGGGTGCGTCGGCCATCGATCGATTGTACGCCCGCGGTCGGAGGCATCCGCAGGCATCGGCCGCTCAGCGATGGCGCGCCCTACGGACCTCGAGCTCGCCGCGCGCCGAGCCGACGTTGCCGGCGAGGTCGGTCGCGCGCAGCAGGACGGTGTACGTCGCCGCGCTGCGCGGGCGCGACCAGACGAGGTAGCGGCGGCCGCTCGGCAGTCGCGCGGCGAGCACCGCGACCGTGCGCCGGCCGCGCAGCACCGCGAGCTTGACGTAGGACGGCTTGGACAGCGCGAGCTTCAGCACGGCGCGTCTGCCCGCGCGGGCGCGGCGCGAGACGAGCG